>JBJTXX010000527.1:0-7720 GCA_046082485.1 Actinomycetota bacterium | reverse complement strand
GCCTGCACCGACTGCTGCAGATGCGGGTCGGCGTGCCCGACACCGATTCACTCGCCGGCTTCTACGGCGAGGTGGGCCTGACGGCCGATGGCAACGGCGGTTTCACCGGCAGCGAGGGCGGTGCCGTGGTGAAGGTCGAGCACCACTCGTTCCGCCGCCTGCTGGAGGTCGTCATCGGGGCCTCCGATCAACGCGACCTCGACGATGCCGCGACCCGGCTCGCCGACCGCGGTCTCACCACCACCACGATCGACGGCGACCTGTCGGTGGTCGACCCGCACACGCTGGTCACCTTCCGTCTCCGTCTGGCCGACCCGTTCGTGCAGGCACCCCGGGAACCGCACCTCGACAACGCACCCGGTGTCGTGGTGCGCAGGAACCGGCGCGCCGACGGTGTGTTCGGGCAGACTCGCCCGCCTCGCCGCCTCGGCCACATGGTCATCGGCAGCACCGACCTGAACGCCACCCGCGACCTGTTGGTGCAGGGCCTCGGCTTCCGCATCAGCGACGACCTCTCGCCGTTCATCGCGTTCCTGAGGTGCAGCACCGACCACCACAACATCGGGGTGGTGAACACGCCCGTGCCGCTGCTGCAGCACTACTCGTGGGAGTGCGACGACGTCGACCATGTCGGCCACACGGCCACGGCCCTGCTGCGCACCGACTCCAGCCGCCACACATGGGGCTTCGGTCGCCATTTCGTGGGCTCGAACTACTACTGGTACCTGCGCGACCCGTCGGGCTCGCTGGTCGAGTTCTACAGCGACATGGACTTCATCGACGACGACGAGGAGTGGGAGCACGTCGGTCGCACGACGGTCGACATGCAGCACATGGCGAACTCGTGGGGGCCCCGCATCCCGGCCGAGTTCGTGAAGCCATCCGATCTCGAGCACCTGCAGGCTGCGTGGGCCGCAGAAGCCTGACATGACCCCCGACTTCGACGTGCTGGCGGTGGGCTTCGGCCCTGTCGGCGTGACACTGTCGGGAATGCTGGCCCGACGCGGGGTCCGCGTCGTGGCCGTCGACCGAGAGGCCGACATCTTCCCCCTGCCCCGCGCCGCCCACCTCGATGCCGAGGTGATGCGCATCCTGCAGGACCTCGGCTGCGCCGACGAGGTCGCTCCGTCGATGATCGCCAGCAAGGGAATGGACTTCCTCACCGCCGACCGCGAGGTGTTGCTGAGCATGCGCAGCGGTGGCGTCACACGGTCGGGGTGGCCGGCGTCGAGCTTCTTCCACCAGCCCGCACTCGAGGTACCCATGCGTCGTGCCGCGCTCGGGCACGGCGCGACGGTGCGCTTCGGCCTCGACGTGACCGAGGTCGAGGACATGGGCGACCACGTGCGGGTGGGGTTCGCCGACGGCAGTTCGTGCACTGCCCGGTTCGTGGTGGGCTGCGACGGGGCACGCTCGACCGTGCGGCGCCTGTCGGGCATCACGATGCACGACCTGCAGTTCGAGGAACCGTGGCTGGTGCTCGACTTGCTGCTGCACGACGGCACCCCTCTGCCCACCGAGGTGGCGTTCCAGGTCTGCGACCCCGCCCGGCCGCACACCCTGGTGCCGATGCCACCGCCGCGCTTCCGCTTCGAGTTCATGCTGCTGCCGGGCGAGGACCCTGCCCACATCGCATCCGAAGCCGTCGTCCGCGACCTGATCGCGCCGTGGGTGCACCCCGACGGCGTCACCATCGAACGCAGCGCCGTCTACACCTTCCACGGCCTGATTGCCCACCAGTGGCGAGTCGGCAGGGTGCTGCTGGCGGGCGATTCCGCGCACCAGATGCCACCATTCCTCGGTCAGGGCATGTGCTCGGGCATCCGCGACGCCGCGAACCTTGCCTGGAAACTCGCCGCCGTGGTGCACGGCACGTCACCGATCGACCTGCTTGACACCTACCAGACCGAGCGCGAACCGCACGTTCGAACCATCGTGGAGAACGCCGTGGGGTTCGGCCGTCTCATCTGCACCACCGACGCCGACGCAGCCGCCGAGCGCGATCGCAACATGCTGGCTGCCCGTGCCGCGGGTGGCGGCAACGTGGCAGGGCGGGTGGGCCCGACGCTGCCGGAAGGGGCGTTGGTCGCAGCCGGTGGCCTCGCCGTGCTGCAGCCCACGGTCGACGGGGCGCGGCTCGACGACCTGATGGGCACGGGCTTCGCCGCGCTGGTGCGCAGTGGGCGCCACACCACCCCCGAAGGCGCCCGGTTCTGGCAGGCGCAGGGTGCCGTCGTGCTGCGGGCCGACACGGTGCCCGAGGTGGCCGCGGTGCTCGACGAACTCGGCGCCGACGCGGTGGTGGTGCGGCCCGATCGTTACGTGCTCTGGACCGGCGAACGCCTCACCGAGCCCGGTGCGGACGCCGTGGCGCTGCTCACTCGCTAGCGGCGTCGGCCCCGTCACCGGTCTCGTCACCGGTCTCGTCACCGGTCTCGTCGCCGGCCGGCTCGTCGGCGCCGCCGTCTGCGGCATCAGGTTCGGTCTCGGGCTCGGGCTCGGCAGGCGGGGCCGGCGCCCACGCCGGCCGGGCGCCCGTCTCGAGTTCGATCACCCTCGCCTTGGCGACCTTCCACGCCGCGTCGGCCTCGGCCCGTCCGCTGCCACTGGCCTTGGCCCGCCGCACACCCTCGATGGCGGCATCCAGTTCCGCCTTGGCCACCTTCAGGTCGCGTTCGCGACCATCAGCCTCGGCCTTGCGCGCTTTCTCGGCACGACGCTGCACCTCGGTCTCCTTCAGCGCAGCAGCGAACATCTCGGCGGGGTCCCTGGAAGCGGCCATCCCCCTCAGTTTGCCGCAGCACGAACCAGTGCGTCGACACGTCCCGCAGCGGCACCCAGATCCCCCACGTGTGCGCTCGACCAGTCGGGGTCGTACCACGTGTCGAGGTAACGCTCGCCCGCATCGCAGATCAGCGAAAGGATCGAACCACGGCGGCCCTGATGGCGCATCTCGTCGGCAAGTTCCAGCATCGCGGCGAAGTTCGTCCCGGTGGACGGCCCCACCCTGCGGCCCAGCAGGGCGTTCAACGCATGCATCGCGGCCACCGAATCGGCGTCGGGCACCACCACCATCCGGTCCACGACGGTGCGTACGAAACTGGGCTCCACCCTCGGCCGTCCGATGCCCTCGATGTGCGCGCCGTCCGACGTCACGGTCGTGTCACCGGTCGCGTGGTAGCGGGCGAACACCGAACCCTCCGGGTCGGCGACGCACAGCAGCGATGGCATTCGCTGATAGCGCAGATAGCGACCGATGGTGGCGCTCGTGCCGCCGGTGCCCGCGCCCACCACCACCCAGGTCGGCACCGGGAAGCGCTCGGCACTCATCTGCTGCATCATGCTCTCGGCGATGTTGTTGTTGCCGCGCCAGTCGGTGGCGCGTTCTGCGTAGGTGAACTGGTCGAGGTAGTGACCGCCGGTCCGCGCCGCCACGGAGCGCGCCTCGTCGTAGACCTCGGCGGCGCGTTCCACGAAGTGGCACTGCCCACCGTGGAACTCGATCTGGGCGACCTTCTCGTGCGAGGTGCCGCGAGGCATCACGGCCACGAACGGCAGGCCCAGCAGACGAGCGAAGTACGCCTCGCTGACGGCGGTCGATCCGCTGGACGCCTCGACCACCGTGGTGCCCTCCCCCACCCAGCCGTTGCACACCGCATAGAGGAACAACGACCTCGCCAGCCGGTGCTTCAGGCTGCCTGACGGGTGGGTGGACTCGTCCTTGAAGTACAGGTCGATGCCCGCCTCGCGCAGCGCGGGAACGGGGCACGCGATGAGGTGGGTGTCGGCCGACCGCTGGAAGTCGGCATCGATCTGCCCCACGGCCCACTGCTGCCAGCGGTGAGGGTGCTCGCTCGTCACCCGCCCATCATGCCGCACCCCGAATACAGTGTCGCCCATGCACATCGAACTCCGCAGCGACAACGCCGCCGGCGTCGCCCCCCAGGTGATGGCCGCCGTCGTGGAGGCCAACACCGGCTCGGCCCTCGCCTACGGCGGCGACCCCTGGACCGAGGAGTTGCGCGAGGTCGTGGCCGAGGCCTTCGGCGAGCCCGAGGTGCAGGTCTTCCCCGTTGCCAGCGGCACCGCGGCCAACGCGCTCGCCCTCTCGGCGATGGCGCCGCCGTGGGGCAGCGTGCTGTGCCACGAGACCGCGCACATCATCCGCAACGAGGGCGGTGCCACCTCGATGTACGGCGGCGGCGCCGTGATGCGCGGCCTGCCCGGCCCCGACTACAAGGTCACCCCCGAGGCGGTGCGCACGGAGTACGGCATCACCAACTGGGGCGACCCCCACCACTCGCAACCCGCCGTGCTGTCGCTGACGTGCCCCACCGACTTCGGCACCGTGTACACGGTGCAGGAGGTCACGGCGCTGTCCGCCGCTGCGGCCGAGCGGGGCCTGCGCGTGCACCTCGACGGCGCCAGGCTGGCGAACGCCATCGCCTCGCTGCACTGCTCGCCCGGCGCGCTGACACGCGACGCCGGCGTGCACGTGTTCTCGCTCGGCTCGATCAAGAACGGCGGCATGGGCACCGACGCCATCGTGAGCTTCGACCCCGAGGTCAGCGAACAACTGCTGTACCGCACGAAGCGCTCGGGGCACACCGCCAGCAAGATGCGCTTCCAGTCGGTGCAGTTGCTGGCACACCTTCGCGATGGCCTGTGGGTGAAGCTTGCCCGCCAGTCGAACGCGGCCATGCAGGAACTGGCCCGCGGGCTGCGCGAGCGCGAGGTGCACCTGCTGGCCGACCCCCAGGCGAACATGGCGTTCCTGCACGTGGGCGACACGGTGGCCGACGAACTCGAGGCGCGGGGCCTGCTGTTCTACCGGATGGGTCATGGCGTCATCCGCTTCGTCACCAGCTGGCAGACCACGCCCGACGACGTGCAGCAAGTGCTGCGCCGATTCGACAGGGCACTCAGCGCTGCAGGTGCAGCGCCTGCAGCCCGCGGATGACGAAGTTCGGCTGGTAGTCCGGCTGCTCGGCGAGCGTCAGCCCGGGGAACCGCTGCACCAGCCCCGCCAGCGAGACCTCGAGTTCCTGCCTCGCCAACGGGGCCCCGACGCAGAAGTGGATGCCCCCACCGAAGCCGATGTGCGCGGTGTCGCCGCGGCCGACGTCGAAGCGGTCGGGGTCGGCGAAACGGCGCGGGTCGCGTTGCGCTGCGCCGAACAGCATCGCGACCTCCTCACCCACGCGCAGCGGCTGACCGGCGATCTCGACGCCCTCTTCCAGCACCCACCGCTCGAACAGTTGCAGCGGTGAGTCCCAGCGCAACAGTTCCTCGATCGCCACCTTCGCGGGCACCTCACCAGCGGTGAGCCGCAGCCACTGGTCCCGATGCAGCATCAGCGCCCGCAGACCATTGCCGAGCGTGTTGACGGTGGCCTCGTGCCCGGCCTCGAGCAGCACCATCGTGGTGCTGACGATCTCGTCCTCGGTCAGCACGTCGCCCTCGTCCTCCACGCGCACCAGTTCGCTGACCAGCAGGCCGTCGGGTGCGGTGCGCTTCTCGGCGATCAGGGCCTTCGTGTACGCGATGTACTCCGCAGCCGCCGTGTTGGCGCCGGCACGCACCTCGTCGGTGGTGCTCAGTTCGTACATCTTCACGATCGCGTGCGACCAGTCGAGCAGCAACTGCGTGTCGCTGCGCGGCACGCCGAGCATCGAGCAGATCACGGCCACCGAGTAGGGCTGGGCGTAGTCGCGCAGCAGTTCGAACGCGCCCAGGTCGGCGCAGCGGTCGAGCAGTTCGTCGGCGAACCGCTCGATCTGCGGACGCAGCGAGGCCACCGCCCTCGGCGTGAACACCTTCGCCACCAGACGCCGGATGCGGGTGTGGTCGGGCGGCTCGAGGCACAGCAGCGACCATTCCTCGTGCTGGTGGAAGCTGGCCCAACGCGGGTCGGGCTCGGGCCGGCCGACCTCCGAGTGCGAGTAGCGATGGGTGTAGGCCCGGCCGAGCCGACGGTCTCGGAGCGTCTCGTGCACGTCGGCGAACCGGGTGATCGTCCACTGCCCGGTGATCGGGTTGCGGAAACCAGGCGCCGCTTCACGGATCTCGTTCAACACCGGATACGGGTTCGAGATGAAGGAGGGGTCGGAGGGGGTGAACCGTGCGACCAGATCATCCATGGCCCCAATCCTCGCACACGACCGTGGGGTACGTTCAGGGCCGTGAGCGATGCCTTTCCCCACCTCGCCCAACCGCTGCAGTTGCGCCATCTCACCCTGCGCAACAGGGTGGTGTTCGGCGCCCACACCGCGAACATGAGCGAGGGCGGCCTGCCCGGCGCACGGCACCTCGGCTACTACCGCGAGCGGGCTCGCGGCGGCGCCGCGATGATCGTCGTCGAGCCCGTTCCCGTGCACCCCACCGGCGTGCTGACCCGTGGCAACTTCCGGGTGGCGAGCGACGACGTGATCCCCGGCTTCCGCGCCATCACCGACGCGGTGCACGCGGAGGGCGCGGCCATCATCCAGCAGCTGTACCACGTGGGCCAGCACGGTGACTTCGACAACAGCTACCAGCCCTCGTGGTCGCCCAGTGGCATGCCCAGTTACCACGACCCCGAGGGCAGCCATGCGATGACCGGTGCCGAGGTCGAGGAGGTCATCGACGGCTTCGTGGATGCCGCCCTGCGGGCAAAGCGCTGCGGTTTCGACGGCGTGGAGTTGTTCGCCGCCTACCACGCCATCATCGACCAGTTCTGGTTGCCGTGGTCGAACCGACGCACCGACCAGTGGGGTGGTTCGTTCGAGAACCGGCTGCGGTTCGGCGCCGAGATCATGCGCCGCATCCGCGCCGAGGCCGGCGACCGGTTCGTCATCGGCCTCGCGGTCAGCGTCGATGCCGTCAGCGAGGTGGCGATGGGCATCGACGACCTCTGCGACGTGGTGGCGTGGTACGACGACCGGCAGTTGATGGACTACGTCACCTGCGGCACCGGCAGCTACTTCGACTTCGACAAGATCATCCCCACCTACCAGTACGCCGACAAACTGGGCGTCGAGCACGCGGAGCGGTTGCGGGCGGCGGTGCGGCACGCCCGGGTGCAGGCCGAGAGCCACGTGCGCACACCCGAGAACGCCGACTACGTGATCGCCAGCGGTCAGGCCGACATGGTGTCGGTGGTGCGGGGCCAGATCGCCGACCCCTACCTGGTCGAGAAGGCGTTGACCGGTCGGGCCGACGAGGTGCGCGGGTGCATCAGTTGCAACCAGATGTGCTGGGGCCGACGCTTCCGCGACTACTGGATCAGTTGCCTCGTGAACCCCTCGGTGGGCCGCGAGTGGGAGTGGGGTGGCGACACCTTCGAGCCTGCGGAGCACCCGCGGAAGGTGCTGGTGGTGGGCGGCGGGCCCGCTGGCCTCGAGACCGCACGCGTCGCCGCCGAGCGCGGCCACAGGGTGACGCTGGTCGAGGCCGGCCCCCAACTCGGCGGGGCGTTCCGACTGGCGGGGCTGCAGCCGAGACGGTCGCAGATCACCGAACTGGTGCAGTGGTACGAGCGTGAACTCCAGCGCCTCGACGTGCACGTGCGCGTCAACACGCCGATGGACGCGGACGAGGTGCTGGCATTCGACGCCGACGAAGTGGTGATGGCCACGGGTTCGCAACCGTCGGCCACGGGCTTCCAACGCTTCCTGCCGTTGCAGGAACGAATGCCGGGTGTCGATCTGCCCAATGTGGGCAGCGTCGACGACGTGCTCGA
>JBJTXX010000526.1:0-9214 GCA_046082485.1 Actinomycetota bacterium | reverse complement strand
GCGCCGCCGCCGTGTCGGCTCCCGGCGGGGCGTAGACGGCCAAGTCGTCGCGCACCAGTGGCACGGCGCTGAACTGCCCCGCACCCTCGGGGTCGACGCAGACGGCGACGTCGAGTTCGTTGCGCTCCAGTCGGCCCAGCAGCTCGCCCGTCGGCGCGACGGTCAGGCCGACGTCGAGCGACGGGTTCGAGCGCCGGAACGTGCGCATCGCGTCCCGGCAGTGGTGCACCGCGACGATGTCGATCATCCCGATGCGCAGGCGACCGATGCGGCCGGCGCCCACTGCCTGCAACCAGCGGGTGGTCTCGCCGAGGTCGGCCAGCACGCGTTCGGCGCAGGCGGCCACGGTGGCCGTGTGCTCGTGCGGCACACGGCGACGGCCATCGACCGCGAACAACGACACCCCGAGACGCCGTTCGAGTTCGGCGATGCCCTGGGAGAGGGCCGACGGCGTCACGCCCAACGAGCGGGCAGCCTCCGCCCAGGTCCGGTGGCGGGTGATGGCAGCGAGATACCCCAACTGGGCGGTGGACACGTTCGGGAGCGGTTCGGTCACATTGTGAAGTATTGCTGAACTACTCGACTTCATCATGTCGGTTTGCTTTACCTTCGGCCGTCATGAGCACTCCCCCCTCCCCCCTCGTGCAGCCCGCCACCGGCCGACTCGGCGTGCTGACCGTCGGCCTCGGCGCCGTCGCCTCCACCCTCATCGCCGGTGTGGAACTGGTGAAGCGCGGCATGTCGCAGCCGGTCGGCAGCCTCACCCAGATGGGCACGATCCGGTTGGGCAAGCGCACCGACGGCCGCAGTCCGCTGATCAAGGACTTCGTGCCGATCACACCGCTCGACGACATCGTGTTCGGCGCCTGGGACCCGTTCCCGGACGACGCCTACGTCGCCGCCACGCGCGCCGGCGTGCTGGAGGGCGGCAAGCACATCGAGGCCGTCAGCGACGCGTTGCGCGAGGTGCGACCCATGCCTGCGGCATTCGACCGGCAGTACGTGAAGCGCATCGACGCCGACAACACGCTGCACACCATCGACAAGCGATCGATGCTGAACGCCATCCGCGACGACATCAACCGGTTTCGCGAGGAGAAGCGGGTGGACCGCGTGGTGATGATCTGGTGCGCGAGCACCGAGATCTTCATCGAGCCGGGCCCGGCCCACGCGACCATCGAGGCCTTCGAGGCCGCCATCGACGCCAACGACCCCACCATCGCGCCGTCGATGCTGTACGCCTACGCGGCGATCCTCGAGGGCGTGCCGTTCGCGAACGGCGCACCGAACCTCACCGTCGACATCCCGGCGCTGCGTGAACTGGCGATCGAGCGGCGCGTGCCGATCAGCGGCAAGGACTTCAAGACCGGCCAGACCCTGATCAAGACAGTCGTCGGCCCGATGCTGCGCTCGCGGATGTTGGGACTGTCGGGCTGGTACAGCACGAACATCCTCGGCAACCGCGACGGCGAGGTGCTCGACGACCCCGACAACTTCAAGACCAAGGAGGAGAGCAAGCTCGGCGTGCTCGAGCACATCCTCGACCCCGAGGCTTTCCCGCACCTGTACGGCGACGTCTACCACAAGGTGCGCATCAACTACTACCCGCCCCGCGGTGACAACAAGGAGGGCTGGGACAACATCGACATCTTCGGCTGGCTCGGCTATCCGATGCAGCTGAAGATCGATTTCCTGTGCCGCGACAGCATCCTCGCCGCGCCGCTCGCGCTCGACCTGGTGCTGTTCAGCGACCTCGCCCAGCGTGCGGGCCTGTACGGCATCCAGGAATGGCTGAGCTTCTACTACAAGGCTCCGATGGTTGCACCCGGCCTGTACCCCGAGCACGACCTGTTCATCCAGCAGACCAAGCTGAAGAACACGCTGCGCTGGATGATGGGCGAGGAGCAGGTCACGCACCTCGGCCGCGAGTACTACGACGAGACCTGAACCGCACGCCGCTACGCGCTGACCACCTGCTGCACTCGCACGTCGTGCGGCTCGAAGGGCAGCTCGTCGACCACCTGCTCGTCGAAGCACACCCCCACGTTGGGCACCGCCAGTCGTGGCAGGAACCGGTCGTAGAAGCCGCCGCCATAGCCCAGCCGGCGGCCGTCGGACGTGAACGCCAACCCGGGCACGATCACGAACTGCACCACCGAGTACGCGAGGGCGGGGCCCTGGGGCTCGTGCACGCCGATGCGACTGGCAACCATCGGCCCATCGGCATCGCACACCTCGATCACACCGTCGTGCACACGGGGCAGCAGCAGTCGCTTGCCCTCCGCGGCGAGGCGGGCGAACAGCGGGTCGGTGTCGGGCTCACCCTTGAAACCGTTGAAGGCCATGACGGCCTCTGCCTGCCGGTAGCCGGGCAGTTCGGCGACCTTCGCCCACAACTGCACGCTGCGCACCAGACGGTCGTCGACGAGATCGCGCACCAACCGCATCCGCTTGCGGATCGTGGCCTTGTCGTCCATCACCGCAAGGCTTTCACACCGTGACGACCTGAGGATGCTGATCTAGTGTCGATCGCATGTCGATCGACCCCACATTGTTCCGGCAAGTGCTCGGCCACTACCCCACAGGGGTCACGGTGGTCACAGCGACCGCGGCCGACGGCACACCGGTCGGTTTCACCATCGGGTCGTTCACGTCGGTGTCGCTCGAACCGCCGCTGGTCGGGTTCCTGCCGATGACCAGCAGCGAGCGCTGGAAGGCCATCGAGGCAACGGGGTCGTTCTGCGTGAACGTGCTGGGCGCCGAGCAGGGCGACCTGTGCTGGCGGTTCGCCAAGAGCAGCATCACCGAACCGTTCGAGGGTGTCGAGTGGCAGCCGTCGCCCATCACCGGGTCGCCGGTCATCAACGACGCGATCGCCTGGATCGACTGCTCGATCGAACAGGTGGTGGAGGCCGGCGACCACCAGTTCGTCATCGGCAGGGTGCTGGAACTCGAGCACGTGCACCCCGACACCGATCCCGTGCCGCTGCTGTTCTACCGCGGCAAGGTCGGGCGGTTCAGCCTCGATGCCTGACACCCCCGCAGCCGTCCCCGCCCGCCGTGTCGCCGCGTGCCTGGCCATCGACGCCGTGTTCGTCGTGCTGTTCGTCGCGCTCGGACGCAGCAGCCACGACGAGGGCGGCAACGCGGTGACCGGCACGCTGTCGGTTGCCGCACCCTTCCTGATCGCACTGGCACTCGGCTGGGCGTTGGCGAGGGCATGGCGTTCACCCGCCGAGCCCACCACGGGCATCGGCATCTGGCTGACGGTGCTGGTGGCCGGCATGCTGCTGCGGCGCTTCGTGTTCGACCGCGGCACGGCACTGCCGTTCATCATCGTGGCCGCGTGCTTCACGCTGCTGTTCCTGGTGGGCTGGCGGTACCTGTGGCAGTGGTACAGCGGCCGCCGCACCAGCACCTGAGTCACGCTGGGCGTTGCCCTTCCGGCACGTGGGCGTCGCGAGGGCCGGGGGTAGGGTCGGCGACATGACCTCGGACCATGTCGACGTGCTCATCGTGGGGGCCGGTATCTCCGGTATCGGCGCCACGTGCCACCTGCAGCGCGAGTGCCCCGGCCGCACCTACGCGATCCTCGAGGGGCGCGACGACATCGGCGGCACGTGGGACCTCTTCCGCTACCCGGGGGTGCGCAGCGACAGCGACATGCACACCCTCGGCTACGACTTCAAGCCATGGACGGCCGAGAAGGCCATCGCCGACGGGCCCAGCATCATGGGCTACCTGCGCGAGACGGTCGCCGAGCACGGCGTGGGCCCGCACATCCGGTTCGGTCACCTGGTTCGGGACGCGGACTGGGATTCGGCAACGGGGACCTGGACGGTCTCGGCCGAGCGTCGTGCCGACGGCGCCACCGTCACCATCACGGCCGGGTTCCTGTTCATGTGCTCGGGGTACTACTCGTACCGCGCCGGGCACACACCGCAGTTCGCTGGTATCGAGCGGTACCGCGGCACGGTGGTGCACCCGCAGGAGTGGCCCGAGCACCTCGACCATGCCGGCAGGCGAGTGCTGGTGATCGGGTCGGGTGCCACCGCGATGACCGTGGTGCCCGCCATGGCGCGCACCGCAGCGCACGTGACGATGTTGCAGCGCACTCCCACCTACGTGGCCGCCGGGCCCGACGTCGACAAGGTCGCCAACGCGTTGCGAAAGATGCTTCCCGAGGGCCTTGCGTATCGCATCACCCGACGGAAGAACGTGGCGTTCCAACAGATGGTGTACCGCCGCACCCGCACCAAGCCCGAGAAGGTACGCGAGTTCCTGCTGAAGAAGGTGCGCAAGGAGTTGCCGGGTGTCGATGTCGACACGCACTTCACCCCTCCCTACAACCCCTGGGACCAACGACTGTGCCTGGTGCCCAACGGCGACCTGTTCGAGGCCATTCGCGAGGGCAGGGCATCGGTGGTCACCGACCACATCGACACCTTCACCGAAACGGGCGTCCGGCTGAAGAGCGGCACCGAGTTGCAGGCCGACATCGTGGTCACCGCCACCGGTCTGGAACTCGTGACGCTCGGCGAGGTGCACTTCTCGATCGACGGCGAAGCGGTCGACTTCGCCGAGACCTGGACCTACAAGGGCTTCATGTACAGCGGGGTGCCGAACCTGGCTTCGTCGTTCGGCTACATCAACGCGTCGTGGACCCTGCGTGCCGACCTGATCTGCCGCTACGTGTGCCGACTGCTGAACCACATGGCCGACTCCGGCACGACGGTGTGCACGCCCACGCTGCGGCCCAGTGATCGCACGATGCAGCCCCGACCTTGGATCGACGGGTTCTCCGCCGGGTACATGCAACGGGCCATGCACCTCATGCCGAAGCAGGGCGACCGCGAGCCGTGGGTCAACCCGCAGGACTACGGACGCGACCGAAAGATGTTCGCGAAGGCACCGCTCGATGACGGGGTGATGCGCTTCACCGGGGCACGAACCCCCGTGTCGGCCCGATCAGAACGAGCCTGATCAGAGCGTATTGGTGATGGCGCCGGTCTCGGCTCCCTGCACCAGGCGGGCGTACTTGCCCAACACGCCCGAGGTGTAGCGGGGCGGGTTCGGCGCCCACGAGGCGCGGCGCTTGGCGATCTCCGAGTCGTCGACCAACAGGTCGAGGCTCAGTTCGTGCACGTCGATCCTGATCTGGTCGCCGTCGCGCACGAACGCGATCGGGCCGCCGTCGACGGCCTCGGGCGCCACGTGGCCGATGCAGAACCCCCACGTGCCACCGCTGAAACGACCATCGGTGATGAGCGCACAGTCGGCGCCGCGGCCGACACCCTTGAGCGCACCGGTGATCGCCAGCATCTCGCGCATGCCCGGCCCGCCCTTGGGGCCCTCGTAGCGGATGACCAGCACGGTGCCGGGCTCGATGCTGCCCGTCATGATGGCCTCCATCGCGCCGTCCTCGCCGTCGAACACACGGGCCGTGCCCTGGAACGTCTTCTGCTCCGCCGTGAGACCGGCCACCTTCACCACTGCGCCCTTCGGGGCCAGCGAACCGGTGAGCACCACGATGCCGCCCTCTTCGTGGATGGGCGCCGACAAGGGGTGCACCACCACACCGTCGGGCTGCGGCGGGTCGATGTCAGCGAGGTTCTCGGCCATGGTCTTGCCGGTGACCGTGAGGCAGTCGCCGTGCAGCAGGCCGCCGTCGAGCAACATCTTCAGCACCACCGGCACGCCACCCACGCGATCGAGGTCGCTCATGTGGAAACGGCCGCCGGGCTTCATGTCGGCGATGTGAGGAACCTTCGCCGCGATGCGGTTGAAGTCCTCGAGCTCGAGGGCCACACCTGCCTCGTTGGCGATGGCGAGCAGGTGCAGCACTGCGTTCGTGCTGCCGCCGAGCGCCGAGGTGATGGCGATTGCGTTCTCGAAGGCCTTCTTCGTCATGATCTGGCGGGGGGTGATGCCGAGACGCAGCAGGTTCACCACGGCCTCACCTGCGCGGCGGGCGTCGTCCTCGCGCCGGCCGTCGATGGCCGGGGGCGAGGCAGTGCCGGGCAGTGACATGCCGAGCGCCTCCGCGATGCTGCTCATCGTGTTGGCGGTGAACATGCCGCCGCACGCCCCTTCGCCGGGGCACGCGTGCTTCTCGATCTCGAGCAGTTCGGCCTCGCTGATGGTGCCGGCCGCACAGGCGCCGACCGCCTCGAAGACGCTGGTGATGTCGAGCGCCCTGCCGTTGTACTGGCCGGGCATGATGCTGCCGTTGTAGACGAAGACGCTCGCCAGGTCGAGGCGCGCCGCCGCCATCAGCATGGCCGGGATGCTCTTGTCGCAACCGGCCAGACCGACGAAACCGTCGAGGCGTTCGGCGTGCATCACGGTCTCGACCGAGTCGGTGATGACCTCACGGCTGACCAGCGAGGCGCGCATGCCCTCGTGACCCATGCTGATGCCGTCACTGACGGTGATGGTGCCGAACTCCATCGGGAAGCCACCCGATGCGCGCACGCCGTGCTTCACGTGCTCGGCCAGTTTGCGCAGGGTCATGTTGCAGGGCGTCACCTCGTTCCAAGCGGACGCCACCGCCACCTGCGGCTTGTCCCAGTCGGCGTCGGTCATGCCGATCGCCCGCAGCATCGACCGGGCCGGTGCCTTCTGCATGCCATCGGTGACGTCGCGGCTGCGCGGCTTCACATCGACCGGGGTGACCTTCTCGTCGCTCATGGCCACACCCTAATGGGCCGTTCGACCCACCCCCAAGGGGGCCCCTACCGGCAAAGGGTTGTGCCGGGTAGGCTCCGCATCGTGCAGACGGCACAGGGTCCCGAGCCCACGACGGGCCGCGTCGGTCGCTTCGGGCCGCGCTCGCTCTCATTCCGCCTGCTGGTGGTGCTGCTGGTGCCGATGGCCGGTCTGCAGGCATTCGCATGGCGCGAGGTGAACCGGCAGCGGTCGGTGGCGGCGGATTCCGAGGGCGTGCGAGCCGAGGTGGAGGTGCTGCGCATCACGGGCTCGTTGCTCGTGCCCATCGCCCAGGAGGCCGCGGTCAGCAGGGCCATCACCGAGGGAACGGCGCAAGGGCTCGACACCGAGAGCATGCTGGGTTCGGCGCGGGTGCAGATCGACGACACCATCTCGTCGCTGCTGCTGCAACTGACCAACCTTCGGCCGCCGAACGAGGACGACATCCTCGATGACGTCGACCGGCTGCAGAAGGCCTTGACGGCGGCCAGGTCGAGTGTCGACGCCGGCGCCGGCGCCGGCGCCGAACGCAGCGCACCGGCCGTCAACCAGCTCGAGCAGGTGCTGTCCCTGGCCGTCGAGCTGAACACCAACCTGGGCGACGAGTTGCGCACGACCGCCTCGACCGCTCGTCTGGCATCGATCGCACGCCAGTCGGATCAGGTCGTGAGCGTGCTGCGATATGCCTCCGACGAGTACCGCGCCCTCATCTGGGCGGGCACTTCCACGCAGCCACGGCCCGGCCTCGACCTGATGTTGCGTTCCGGTGGTGCGCTCGATGCTTCGATGCAACGGCTTCGCCGCCTTCTGGCACCCGACGTCGACCAGATCGACGCCCTGCTCGAGGAACCTCGTTTCCAGGCGCCGCAGCAGCAGGTCGAACGGTTCTCGCAGGCGGCGCTTGCCGCATCGGAGGACGGTGAATCCCTCGCGGCTTCGGGGAACGGTGACCTCTTCATCGAACGGATGGATGCTTCGGTCAACCGTCTTGTGCTGCTGAACGACTTCGCCACGTACCTGCTGGACCAGAAGGTGCTGGTGGCCGAGGCCAACGAACAGGACGCGAAGTCCGCTCAGCGCAACGCCATGATCGTCATGGTGCTGGCCGTGCTGGTCAGCCTCGTGATGCTGGCACTGGTGGTGCGTTCCGTGCTGCGGCCGCTGCGACGTCTGGTGCGCGTGTCGCGCGCTGTGCGCAACGGCGACCTCGCCGTGAAACCGGCCAAGCCGACCGGCCCCACCGACATCCGGGTCGTGATGCGCGCCTTCAACGACATGGTGCAGACCCTGAAGACCTACGAGCAGCAGTTGTCGCTGCTGGCGCAGGGCTACACCCGGGTCGACGACAGCCTGCCGGGCCCGCTCGGCGAGGCCGTGCGGCGGTCGGTCGGCCAGGTCGCCGAACTCACCGCACAGCTGCACGAGTCGCAGTTGACGGCGTATCGCCAGTCGCGCACCGACGCCCTGTCGGGACTTGCCAACCGCACCAAGGCGCTCGAGGAACTCGCCGTCATGGCGCTCGATGCACGCCAGACCGGCAAGCGGGCCGCCATCGTCTTCGTCGACCTCGACGGTTTCAAGAGCGTCAACGACACCCAGGGCCACGCCGAGGGCGACAGGGTGCTCGTCGAGATCGCCGGTCGGCTGAAGGCCAACACGCACGAGGGAACCGTTGCCCGCATGGGTGGCGACGAGTTCCTGGTGCTGCTGCCTGATGCCGGCACCGTGGAGGACGTCGTCTCCGTCGCCCGCGCCCTCATCGCTGCCGTGTCCGAACCCTGCATCGGTTCCTCCGGCCAGTTGTTCGCCCTGTCGGCCAGCGCCGGTGTCGCATTCGTCGACGGCCTACGCGACCCACTGTCGTGCATCGCCCAGGCCGACACCGCCGTCTACCACGCGAAGGAGCGCGGCCGCGGCCGGGTCGAAGTGTTCGACGAGCGTCTCAGCGAGGTGGTCGAGAGTCGCGCCGAGATGGCGCTCACGATGCGTCAGGCACTCGCCGACCGACAGTTCACCCTTCGCCTGCAGCCGATCATCGAGGTCGCCACCTCGCGCCCCATCGGGGCCGAGGTGCTGCTGCGCTGGCATCGTCCCGGTCTCGGCGAGATCGGCCCGAGCGAGTTCATCCCGATCGCGGAGCGAACCGGTGCGATCGTCGACATCGAGTCGTGGGTGCTCGAGCAGACCGTGGGCATCCTGCGCGACTGGCGCATCGACCCGGTCATGTCGAAGATGCGTCTTGCCGTGAACATCTCCGGCCGCCACGTCGTGGAGGGCAACCTCGCCGGCCTGCTCGGCGAACTGTGCGCCCGCAGCAGTGTCGACCCCAACCTGCTCGACCTCGAGATCACCGAGACGCACCTCGTGGCCGACGTGGCGCGCGCCGGGTTGGTCGTCAACGAACTGCGCTCGCAGGGCGTGAACGTGGCGATCGACGACTTCGGAACCGGCTACTCGTCGATGACCTACCTGCACCGCCTGACCGTCGACACGCTGAAGATCGACC
>JBJTXX010000525.1:0-622 GCA_046082485.1 Actinomycetota bacterium | reverse complement strand
GCGCCTTCTCGTCGTCCCAGTGGCCACCGAACTCGGCCACGAGTTCGTGCTCGGTCTCGATCCAGTACGGCTCGGTGTCGACGATCGTGCCGTCCATGTCCCAGAGCACGGCGGCCGGCCGTGCCGGAAAGACGGAATCGGCGCGACCGCGGCTCACGAACACGGCACCCTATCCGTTGGGTGCCGCACGTCAGCGGCGGTCGCGCCGTCCGAGAGATGGATCAGAGGTTGACGCGCACCGCAGTGACGGTGCCCGAGACCTCGTTCGCAGCGAGGATGAACAGCTCGTCGTGACGGCGCAGGAACTCCACGCCCTCGGGGCCGACGCCCGTAGCGGCGATGCCCAAGACGATCGGTGCAGCGGTGGGGTCGGTGACGTCGAGGAGCACGACGGCGTTGCCGCGCTCGAGACCAACGGCCACCAGCACCCTGTCCTCGACCACGATGCCGGCGATGCCCTCGGGCTCCACGCCGCCGCGGTTGCTGCGGCTGTCGGGGTAGGCACCGATCGAGTTCGCGATGTCGTCGAGCGCATTGCCGGTGTCGACCACGTTGCCGGTCACCGTGTCGAGCACGCTCACGGTGCGGCCGCCTCGCGGGCCGCTGCTGCCGGCTGCGTTGC
>JBJTXX010000524.1:0-3659 GCA_046082485.1 Actinomycetota bacterium | reverse complement strand
GAGTTCGGCCTTGGGCGGATCGACGATCGCGAGGATGCGCGCCTTGGCGTCTTCCATGCGCCAGCCTTCGACCGCACCGATGGTGACGATGCCCACCACGCCGTCGTCGTCGACGCTGATGTCGGCGCCGGTCTCTTGCTGAATGGTGTTGATGACCTTGCCCTTGGGCCCGATGACCTCGCCGATCTTGTCCATCGGGATCATGATCGTGATGATCTTCGGTGCCGTGGCGGCGACCTCGGAACGTGCCGCGTCGATGGTGGCGTTCATGTTGGCGAGGATCTGCGTGCGGGCTTCCTTCGCCTGATCGAGTGCGGCAGCCAGCACGTCGGCGGGGATGCCGTCGATCTTGGTGTCGAGCTGCAGGGCGGTGATGGCGTCGGCGGTGCCGGCCACCTTGAAGTCCATGTCGCCGAACGCGTCCTCGGCGCCGAGGATGTCGGTGAGGGTGGTGTACTTGCCCTCGGCGTAGACGAGGCCCATGGCGATACCGGCCACGGCGGCACGCACCGGCACACCGGCATCCATCAGCGCCAGCGAGCCCGAGCACACCGACGCCATCGAGGTCGAGCCGTTCGAGGCCAGCACCTCGGCAACCAGGCGCAGCGTGTAGTTGAACTTCTCCATGCTGGGCAGCACCGGCAGCAGCGCACGGGCGGCGAGCGCACCGTGGCCGATCTCGCGGCGCTTCGGCGAACCGACACGGCCGGTCTCACCGTTGGCCCACGGCGCAATGTTGTAGTGGAAGAGGAAGTACTTGTTCGTCTCGGGGCTCAGCGTGTCGAGCAACTGGTTCATGCGCGGCATGCCCATGGTGACGACGTTCATCACCTGGGTCTCGCCACGCTGGAACAGGCCGGTGCCGTGCGCCGTGGGCAGCACGCCCACCTCGCTGCTCAGCGGGCGCAGGTCGCGCGGGCCGCGGCCGTCGATGCGCTTGCCTTCCTCCACGATGCGCTTGCGCACGAGCTTCTTGGTGAGGCTGCGCACGGCTTCCTTCACCTCGCGCTCGCGGCCGGCGAAGGCAGCACCCTCGCCGCACAGCTGCGCCACGGCGTCAGCGGCGGCCGCATCGGTGGCGGCGTTGCGCTCGGCCTTGCCGGCGATGGCGATGGCGGCCGACAGCGCCGGGGTGGCGATGGGCGCCACGGCATCCATCACCTCGGGGGCGTAGTCGAGTGCGACCGTGTACTGCATCGGCACGATGGGGCCATGGGCCGCCACCACACCGGCCACCAGCTGGCGCTGCAGGGCGATGCTCTCCTTGATCCAGGTCTTGCTGGCCTCGAGGCCGCGGGCCAGTGCGCCCTCGTCGACCTTGGGGGCGCCATCGTCGTAGAAGTCGAAGCTCTTCGACGTGCCGCCGGCCTCGACCATCATGATCGCGACGTCGCCGTTGTCGAGTTCGCGACCGGCCACGACCAGTTCGAACGTGCTGGCCTCACCCTCGGCGTAGGTGGGGTGGGGAATCCACTCGCCGCCCTGCGTGTAGGCGACGCGCACAGCACCGATGGGGCCGTCGAACGGGATGCACTGATCATCAGCGATGCCGAGGCGGCGTTGATGGAGAGCACGTCGTGCGGGTTCTCCATGTCGGCGCCGAGGATGGTGAGCACCACCTGCACCTCGTTGCGGAAGCCGTCGGGGAATGCCGGCCGCAGCGGGCGGTCGGTCAGACGGCAGGTGAGGATGGCGTCCTCGGTGGGGCGGCCCTCACGGCGGAAGAACGAGCCGGGGATCTTGCCGGCGGCGTAGGCACGCTCTTCCACGTCGATGGTGAGGGGGAAGAAATCGGTGCCGGGCCGAACGTCCTTGGCGGCGTTCGCCGTGGCGAGCACCGTGGTGCGGCCGAGGCTCGCGACCACGGCGCCCTGGCTCTGCTGGGCCAGCTTGCCGGTCTCGAACGCGAGGGTGCGGTCGGTGCCCGAGATGGGGCTTTCTACTCGGATGGCGTCGGCCATGACGAGCTCCTTTCATGCCACGCGCTACGGCGAGGCGTTGTGGAGCGGAGGTCGGTTCCCAGTCGACAGCACCGACGCTCGACCGCCGAACGGGGCCTCGGTGCTCACGACTGACAACCGATCCGGATGTCCGCTCGGTTGGCTGTGTTGCGCAGAGGCTAGCAGCGAATCAGCGACGCAGGCCGTTTGCGGCCACGATGGCGCGGTAGCGCTCGACGTCGATGTTCTTCACGTAGTCGAGCATGCGGCGGCGACGGCCGACCAGCTTCAGCAGACCACGACGGCTGTGGTGGTCCTTCGGGTGCGACTTGAAGTGCTCGGTGAGGTGGTTGATGCGTGCGGTGAGCAGCGCGATCTGCACCTCGGGCGAACCGGTGTCGGTGTCGCTGAGCTTGTGAGCGCCGATGGTCTCGGTCTTGGGGGCAAGCGCCATGATGTGCCTTCGCTTTCGATCGTTGGTGTCGATGGAGGTCGCTGCCGGCCTCGGCCGAACAGCATCTCGTCGGAGGTAGGGCCCCGACGGACGTGACGACTCTATCGGCCCTCACCGCGAGTCACATCCCCGACTTCGTACACTCGCGGCGATGAGCAGGATCGTGGCCGCCGGACTGGCCAAGTCGTTCGGCGCCCTGCCGGTGATCGACCCGCTCGACCTCGACATCACCCCGGGTTCGTTCGTCAGCATCATCGGCCCGTCGGGGTGTGGCAAGACCACGTTGGTGCGCATCCTCGCCGGGCTCGAGACCGCATCGGCCGGCACCGTCACGGTCGACGGCGCGGCGCCCGCTGCCGCACGGGCCGGCAAGCGCGTGGCGATGGTGCCCCAGCAGCCGGGCCTGCTGCCGTGGCGCAGCGTGGCGCAGAACGCCCGCCTGCTGCTCGACGTGAACCGTACGGCCAACCCGGCCGACGCCGAGGACCCGGAGGCCCTGCTGCACGAGGTGGGGCTCGGAGCCTTCCTGCACTCGCTGCCGCACGAACTGTCGGGCGGCATGCAGCAACGGGTGGCGCTGGTGCGGGCGCTCACCCTGCACGCCCCGCTGGTGGTGATGGACGAACCGTTCGCGGCGCTCGACGAGATCACCCGCTCGGAGATGCGGATGCTGCTGCTGCGCATGGTGGAACAGCGGGCCACCACGGTGCTGTTCGTCAACCACAGCATCCACGAGGCGGTGCTGCTGGCCGACCGCGTGCTCGTCACCGGCCCGCGGCCGGCCCGGTTGGTGGCCGACATCGCCGTCGACCTCCCGAGGCCGCGCCCCACCGACAGCGAGGATTCCCCCCGGTTCGCCGCCCTGTGTTCGCAGGTGCGTCACGCCCTGCACGACGGGGTGAACGGGTGAGCCGACGCGTCCTCGCCCCGGCCGTCGGCGCCGCCGTCTTCCTCGCTGCGTGGGAGGCATTCGTACGTCTCGCCGACGTCCGACCTTTCGTGCTGCGGGCGCCCTCCACCGCGCTCGCCCACCTCTGGCGGTTCCGCAGCGGTTACACATCAGCCACCTGGGTTACCCTCCAGCATGCGGTCATCGGCCTGGGCATCGGACTGCTCGTGGGCCTCGTGGTGGGCTGGCTGCTCTCCGCCAGTCGGTTCGCCGAGCAGGCGGCACAGCCCGTGCTGGTGCTGGTGAAGGTGACGCCGTGGTTCGCCTACGTCGGCTCGGTCGTGCTGGGGCTGGGCTCGGGCACCCGGCCCGCGAT
>JBJTXX010000523.1:0-11659 GCA_046082485.1 Actinomycetota bacterium | reverse complement strand
CGGCGGGCCTCGTCATGGAACTTGAGTTGCTTCGCCATCGTCGGTCACTTCACCACGACGGCCAGCACGTCACGGCTGGTGAGGATCAGCAGGTCGTCGCCCCCGTGGGTGACTTCCGTGCCGCCGTACTTGCTGTACAGCACGGTGTCGCCGACCTTGACGTCGAGCGGGGTGTGGGCGCCCTTGTCGTCGCTCCAGCGGCCGGGGCCGACAGCGAGCACTTCGCCCTGCTGCGGCTTCTCCTTGGCGGTGTCGGGGATCACCAAGCCCGAGGCAGTGGTCTGCTCGGCCTCGTTGGGCTTCACGACGATGCGGTCATCGAGGGGCTTCAGGTTCATGGGTGCAGGCCTCCGTTGGCAAGAGCACTCGTAATGGGACAGAAACCGGCCGGTTAGCACTCGGCCGGGGTGAGTGCCAGCCTACGGGTTGGGCGCGGCGGTTAGCAACCGGAAGCCGCGAGTGCTAATCGCCGCCGACGAGCGTCACGCCGATGTCGGCCGCCAACCGCACCACGGTGTGCAGCGGCAGGCCCACGACGTTGCTGACGCTGCCCCGGATGCGCTGCACGAACACTCCCCCGGCGCCCTGCACCGCATAGGCACCGGCCTTGTCGAGCGGTTCGCCGGTGCCGACGTACCACTCGATCGAGGCGGCCGTCAGGGGCGTGAACGTGACCAGCGAGGTCACCACCTCGCTGACCGTGCGCTCCCGCAACCTCAGCGCGACGCCGGTGTGCACCCGGTGCGTGCGCGCCGAGAGTCGGCGCAGCATCGCCGCAGCCTCCGCACCGTCGGCCGGCTTACCGAGGATGCTGCCGTCGAGGTCCACCGTCGTGTCGGCCGTGATCACCAGCGCATCGTCGGGCGCCACGACCACCGCCGACTTCGCCACGGCCAACCGCTGCACGTACTGCTGCGGCGCCTCGCCCTCCAGTGGCGTCTCGTCGATGTCGGGGGCCACGACCTCGAAGTCGAGACCCAACTGCTGCAGCAGGTCGCGTCGTCGAGGCGAGGCCGAGCCCAGCACCACCCTCACCCGCCCGACACCGCCATGACCTGGTCGTCGTCGGGCACGGTAAGGTCGTCGAGTCGGTCGAGGTATCCGTCGGGCAGCGCCACGCGGATGGGGCCGTTGGTGTGGCCGCGACGGATGCGGTCGCCGCCGGGCACCAGTTCGGTCAGCGGGTCGAGCATCGAGATCAGGTCGTCGAGCTCGGCGAGGCTGCTGACCATCCCGAACCGACGGCGCATCTCGCCCCCCACGGGATAGCCGGTGAGGTACCACGCCGTGTGCTTGCGGAAGTCGCGCAGCGCGAGGTTCTCGCCGAGGTGACCGGCGAGCAGGCCGGCGTGACGCGCCATCACCGCGCACGCCTCGCCCAACGGCGGAGCCGGTCGCACGGCTCGCCCGGCCAGCGCATCGACGAGGTCGCGGAACAGCCACGGGCGGCCAAGACAGCCCCGGCCCACCACCACGCCGTCGCATCCCGTGTGGCGCATCATGGCCACCGCGTCGGCGGCCTCCCAGATGTCGCCGTTGCCGAGCACGGGGATCTGCGGCACCGCAGCCTTCAGCTCACCGATGGCATCCCAGTCGGCGGTGCCCGCATAGTGCTGCTCGGCGGTGCGGGCGTGCAGCGCAATGGCCGCGACGCCTTCCTCTGCGGCGATGCGACCCGTCTGCACATGGGTGAGCAGGTGGTCGAACAGGCCCTTGCGGAACTTGATCGTCACGGGCACGCCGTAGGGTGCCGCTGCGTCGACCGCGGCTCGCACAATGGCACGCAGCAGATTCGGCTTGGCCGGCACCGCGGCGCCGCCGCCCCTGCGGGTGACCTTCGGCGCAGGGCAGCCGAAGTTCATGTCGAGGTGGTCGATGCGCCCCTCACCGCAGAGGCGCCGCACCGCCTCGCCCACCATGACCGGGTCGCTGCCGTAGACCTGCAGGCTGCGCGGTGTCTCGTTGGCGGCGAACGTCATCATCCGCTCGGTCTTCGCGTTGCGGTGCACCACGGCCGTGGCCATCACCATCTCGTTCACGTACACCAGGCCGGGAGCGAACTCGCGGCACATCGTGCGGAACGGCGCGTTGGTAACACCCGCCATCGGGGCGAGCACCACGGGCGCCACCGGTTCGATGCTGCCGATCCTCATCACCCGGGAACGGTACCGGTGTGCACGGCCACCGGGATGCCCCCGTTCGACAGCGACAGCACGGGGACCAGCGGCAACCGCATCTGGTCGACGGGTGTGCGGCTCGAGGCCAGCACCGCCACGTGCCATCCGGCGCCTCCGTCGCGCAGCACTGCACCGAATCGGGCATAGAGGTCGCGGACATCGGTGCCTCCCACCCGTTCCCCATAGGGCGGGTTGGTGACCACCCAGCCCATCGCGGTCGGCAGCACGAGTTCCGAGACCGCCTGCTGGTGCACGGCCACCTGGGCTCCGACTCCTGCGGACGACGCATTGGCGAGGGTGGCCGCCACCGCACCGGCGTCGCGATCGCCGCCCAGAAGCGGCGGGCAGCGGTCGATCACGTCGCCGTCGGCTCCCTTGCACAGTCGCGCCCAACCAGCCTCGTCGAACGACGGCCAGCGCATGAACTGGAACGTGCGGTGGCGGCCGGGGGCCATCCGGCGGGCCACCATCGCCGCCTCGACCAGCACGGTTCCCGAGCCGCAGAACGGGTCGACCAGCGGCCTGCGCGCATCCCACCCGCTGGTGACCAGCAGCGCAGCGGCCAGTGTCTCGCGCAGCGGTGCCTTGCCCGCCGGGCCGCGGTAGCCGCGCTTGTGCAGTGCCGCGCCGGTGGCGTCGATGCTGACGGTCACCACGTCGCGCGCCACCCGCACCAACACTTCCTGCTCACCGACGTCGCGCCCGATCGCTGCGGCGACGCGCTCCTCGATGGCTCCGGTGTGGAACAGGCCGCTCTTGCCGTCGGAGG
The DNA here is from genome assembly GCA_046082485.1 of Actinomycetota bacterium. Classification (GTDB taxonomy): domain Bacteria; phylum Actinomycetota; class Acidimicrobiia; order Acidimicrobiales; family Ilumatobacteraceae; genus UBA668. Next base: position 8,713 of record JBJTXX010000523.1, on the reverse strand, counting down.
CCGCCCTCACGGTGACGCCCCCGCCGGGCAGCCACGCCGACCAGTCGATACGGGAGAGACCGGTGGCGAGTGTGTCGAACCCGTCGGCCTTGAACCGCGCCACCCTCACCAGCACGCGGGTGGCCATGCGTGAACGCAGGTGCACGGCCCACAGTTGCGGCCACGTGAGCGAGCAGTTCACCCCGCCGTGGGTGGGGTTCGCTGGGCGCACGCCGAGGCGCGTGAGCTCGTCGGCCACCAACTGCTCGAGACCGGGTGCAGCGACGACGAACGCATCGAGACGGGGGCTCACGGCAGGAACGACAGTCGCAGGTTCGGGTGTGCACCCGCGTCGAGCGCCGTCGGCCCGTCACTGCGCAGGCGGTGCCAGCCTGCCGCGGCGATCATCGCCGCATTGTCGGTGCACATCGCCCGACTCGGCAGGAACCCATGCACTCCGGCATCGGAGCACACCGAGAGGAACCGCTCGCGCAACAGCGAGTTCGCCGCCACGCCACCGCCCAGCACCAACCCCTTGGCGGCCACCTGTTCGGCGGCCCGGCGGGCCTTGGTGACCAGCACATCGACCACGGCGGCCTGGAACGAGGCGGCCACGTCGGCAGTGCCCACGTCGGGGTGCTTGCGCACGTGGTTCATCACCGAGGTCTTCAGCCCGCTGAAGCTGAAGTCGAGTCCGTCGTGCAGCATGGCCCGCGGGAAGGCGATCGCCTCAGGGTCGCCGTGCACGGCCTCGCGGTCGACAGCAGGGCCACCCGGGTAGCCGAGCCCGAGGAACCTGGCCACATTGTCGAACGCCTCGCCGGCGGCGTCGTCGATCGTGCGACCCAGCAACCGGTATCGACCGTGGTCCTGCATCTCGACGAGCATCGTGTGCCCGCCCGACACCAGCAGCACCACCAGCGGGAACTCCAGGGTCGGGTCCTCGAGGAACGCCGCGTAGAGGTGGGCCTCCATGTGGTTCACCCCCACGAAGGGCACACCCCACGTGAGCGCCAGTGCCTTGGCCGCCGACACGCCGACCAGCAGCGCGCCCACCAGGCCGGGCCCCACCGTGCATGCGACGGCGTCGATGCGCTCGTGTTCCACGCCCGCCTCCACGATCGCGCGGGCGATCATCGGGTTCAGCAGGTCGAGGTGGGCCCGCCCGGCGATCTCGGGCACCACGCCGCCGAACTGGGCGTGAAGGTCCACCTGGGTGCTCACCGCGCTCGACACCACGTCGTAGCCGCCCATCACGAGCGCCGCTGCGGTCTCGTCACAGCTGGTCTCGATGCCGAGCACCAGGGTGCGGTCGTCGACGTTCATCACCAGGCCTCCGGGCACAGTTCGCGCAGCCGATCGCGGTACGCCTGCTCGAGGATGCCGTGTCGCCACATCACGATCGCGTCCTCGGTGTTCTCGTAGTACCGCTTGCGCACTCCGGCGGCCTCGAAGCCGAAGCGCTCGTACAACGACTGGGCACCGGTGTTGCTGACACGCACCTCCAGCGTCATCCCGGTGCAGCCGCGGCGGATCGCCGTCCAGGCGAGTTCGGCGAGCAGGCGGGTGGCCACACCGTGTCGCCGGTGGGTGGGTGCAACGGCGATGTTGGTGACGTGCGCGTCATCGCCGGTGTACAGCACACCGGCGTAACCGACGAGGTGCCGGCCATCGAACGCCGCGATGTAGGTGCGCTCACCACGGCGCATCATCTCCAGTTCGCCCGTGAAGACGTTCACCGTCCACGGCTTCGGATACGACACGTGCTCGATGGCCATCACGGTGCCGAGGTGCTTGCGGCGCAGCGGCTCGACCGACAGGTGGGCGCCGCGGGCACGATGGCGAAGCCGGGTGAGCACGCTCATGCCGCACCCTCCCTGGTGCTCCAGTTGATCTGTGCATCGGGCGCCCGCAGGTACATCGGCTGGATGTCGCGCGGGTTCACCCAGTCCTCGCGCAGCGCCTTGGCGTGCGCCAACTGCACGAGCGGTGCGGCCGACGGCTGTGACAGGAACTGCTCGGCGAACTCGCAGCGCTTGCCGCCATCGATCTCGTCGCGGTAGCGCAATGCGCCGTCGCCCACGCAGATCGCGTTCTGGTCGCGCGCCAGCAGGTCGGCGACGAGTTCGTCGACCTTGCCCGCCCGTGGTTCGGTGACGCGCTGCACGCCGCCCGGCACCGGTCGGTAGAACGCGTAGAACACCTCGCCCTTGCGGGCGTCGATCACGGCCGCGATGGTGCGGTCGGCGTAGCGCAGCGGGAAGGCCAGCAGGTCGAGCGAGCTGATGCCGATCATGGGAAGGCGCAGCGCCTGCGCCATCGCCTTCGCTGCGGCGATGCCGACCCGCATCCCGGTGAACAGGCCGGGCCCGATGTCGACGGCGATCACCCCGAACTCGTCGATGCACACATCGGTCTGGGCACAGAGGAACTCGATGGCAGGCACCAGCGTCTCGGCGTGGCGTCGTCCGCGCGAGATCTCCACCTGGCCCAGCACACCCTCGTGCCCGCCGATGGCGACGCTCACCTGTTGGGTCGCTGTCTCGATGCCCAGGATCAACACTTGAAGCCCTCCAGCGCGTGCTCCACCCGCGCCCAGCGCAGGGCCCACGAGCGACCGGTGGCGCTCACGGTGATGCGCCGGGCATCGTCGTCGGCCGCATCGTGCTCGAGGTGCACGGTGAGATGCTCACCGAGGGTTCGCTCCACGACATCACCCCACTCGACCAGCACGATGCCGTCCTGGTCGAGCAGTTCGGCAAGCGCCAGGTCGGCCACCTCGTGGTGAGTGCTGAGGCGGTAGAGGTCGGCGTGGTGCAGCGTGATGCGGCCGCCCGTGTCGTAACTGTGCACCAGTGTGAACGTCGGCGACGTGATCGGCTCGGTGACCCCGAGCGCGGTGCCGAACCCCTGGGCGAACGCCGTCTTGCCGGCGCCCATCTCACCCGACAGCACCAGCAGGTCGCCCGAGCGCGCCTCGGCGGCCAGCGCGGCGGCGATGGCACGGGTGTCGGCGAGCGAGGAAGCGCGAAGGTGCAGCATGGGGGGACGCAGGAATGCTACGACCTGCCTACACCGTCACCCGCGGCACACGGGCCGACACCGCACACAGCACCTCGTAGGCGATGGTGCCGAGGCGTTCGGCCCACTCGGCGGCGGTGATGTGCTGGTCCGCCTGCCGACCGATGAGCACGACCTCGTCACCCACCTGCACGGGGTCGTCGCCCATCTCGACCATCAGTTGGTCCATGGTCACCACACCGACCACGCGCCGGCGACGGCCACCGACCAACACCTCACCCCCGAGCGCGCTGAATCGCCGCGCCACGCCGTCGGCGTAGCCGAGCGGCACCGTGGCGACGGTGGTGTCGGCGGCGAAGGTGTGCCGCAACCCGTACGACAACGACTCGCCCGCGCTGCGGCGTTGCACATGACTCACCCTGGCCTTCAGCGAGAGGGCGGGCCGAAGGCCGAGGGGCTGCACGAGGTGGTCGACCCCGGGCCCGGGTGACACGCCGTAGATCGCGATGCCCGGTCGCACCATCGAGTACCGCGCCCGCGGGTGCACGATCGCGCCGGCCGAGTTGCCCGCATGCACCAGCGGCATCCTGTGGCCTGCGGCCGAGAGCCGGTCGAGCACCTCGTCGAAGCAGTCGAGTTGCTGCCGCGTGTAGACGTGGTCGGGTTCATCGGCAACGGCGAGGTGAGTGCACACGCCGACGAGGTCGACTGCCGCCGATTCGCCGATGGCGGCGGCGAGTGCCACCGCATCGGAGGGCTCACAGCCCACACGGTGCATGCCGGTGTCGACCTTCAGGTGCACCGGGTGGCGCACCCCACCGGCATCGGCGATCGTGTCGAGCGCCCGACCGCTGTAGACGGTGAGGTGCAGGCCGTACTGCACCGCGATGCGGACCTGCTCGGGCGGCTGCTCGCTGAGTACCAGCACGGGGGCATCGATGCCCGCCTCGCGCAGGCACACACCCTCCTGCACCAGCGCCACGCACAGACCCGTTGCGCCGCCGGTCAACGCGGCGCGGGCCACCGTGACGCTGCCGTGGCCGTACCCGTCGGCCTTCACCGCCGCCCACACCTGCACCGGCCACGCCGAGCCAGCCGTCGATGCCAGCACCCGCACGTTGTGTTCCACGGCGGCGGCATCGACCTCCGCCCACGCCCATCTCGTCATGCCAGTGCCTCCATCAGCGAGGGCAGGTGCGCCGCGATGTCGCCTGCCAGCATTCCCACACTCGGTGCCGCCATCGCAGCGCTGCCGTGCAGCCATGCGCCGGCAGCTGCCGCCCGGAAGGCCGGCACGCCCTGCGCGAGCAGGGCGCCGATGATGCCTGCGAGCACGTCGCCGGTGCCGGCCGTCGCCAGTCGTTGGTCACCCGTGTTCGCCACCAGCACCTCACCGTCGGGAGCGGCCACCACGGTCGCCGGCCCCTTCAGCAGCACCACGCAGCCGGTGGCAGCCGCCAGTCGGCGCGCGCTGTCGAGCCGGTCAGCGGACGGTGCCGAACCGGTGAGCAGGCGGTACTCGCCGTCGTGGGGCGTGAGCACGGTGGGCGGCACCCTTCGCCGCAGCAACGCTGCTGCGCCCTCCGCGTTCCATGCCATGGCGAACAGGGCATCGCCGTCGACGACCACCGGCAGGGGTGCTTCCAGCACCGCGAGGCGAGCATCATCGGCGGTCGAATCGCCGCGCCCCAGACCGGGGCCGATCACCAGCGCATGGAAGCGATCGAGCGAGTCCAGCAGCAACCTGCCCCACCCCTGGGCGGGCAGCGGTTGCTGCACCACCTCGACCGCAGCCCCCACCGCAAGGCAGCCCACCGACGACAGGTGCACCATCCCGGCACCCGCCCGCAACGCGGCAGCGCTGGCCAGCGCGGCCGCGCCGGTCATGCCGGTGCTGCCGGCCACCACCCGAACCGCGGACCGCCACTTGTGCGCGTCGCCGGCACGCGGCGGCATCCACTCGGCCACATCGGCGGCCTGCACGAGGTGGGCGTGGGCCCGCCGCCGCACTCCCTCGCCGAGGCCGATGTCGACCACTTCCACGTCCCCGGCCAGGGCTGGCCCGTCACCGAACAACAGACCGGGCTTCAACGCCTGGAAGGTGACGGTTCGGTCCGCAGCGATCACCGAACCGTGTGCCTGACCGGTGTGCGCATCGAGCCCGCTGGGGATGTCGACGGCCAGCACCATCGCATCACCCACCTCGGGGGCCGCCCAGGTGCCGTGGAAGCCGGTGCCGAAGGCGGCGTCGATCACGAGGTCGCATCCGCCGAGCGCCGCCGGGCACCGTTCCACCGGCACGACATCGACCTTCACACCACGCGCCGACAGCAGCGCCGCCGCCACCAGCCCGTCAGCGCCGGTGTTGCCCTTCCCCACCAGCACCCGCACGGTGCGGCCGTACGTGCCGCCCAGCATCCGCACGGCGGCGCGGGCAACGGCCGCACCCGAGTGTTCGACGTAGCGCTGCAGGTCGTGCGCGACCTCACCGTCGACGGCCCTCATCTCCGCGGGCGTGACGATCGGCAGCACGGCCCGAGCCTACGCCGCACCTACTCGGCGACGACGTAGGCGATTGCCACCAGCGACGAGTGCGTGAGGCTGAGGTGCCAGTGCCGGATGTCGCGTTCGGCGGCCAGTTCGGCTGCCCTGCCGGTGACCGCGAGCGCCGGCTCGCCCGAGTCGGCGCGGGTCACCCACACCTCGTGGAACCCGAAGGCACCGAGGCCCAGGCCCATCGCCTTCATCACGGCCTCACGTGCTGCGAAACGGGCAGCCAGCGAGGGCACCGGGTCGGCCTTCGGGGCGACGTACTGCAGCTCCTCGGCGGTGAACAACCGGTCGCGCATCGAGGGCGTCCGCTGCAGCGACACCCGGAACCGTTCGATGTCGACGGCGTCGATGCCGATGCCCCTCACCATCGGGGGCATCAGCGGCTGCGCCAGTGGTCGGCGGTCTCCGAGATCGGCAGGATCAACAGGTCGGCCACCGACAGGTCGCCCAGCAGGTCGTCGCGGAATGCGCCCTCGGTCTCGGTGACCCAGTCGACCAAGCGGTCGTAGCGGCGGTCGTAGCCCTGCAGCACACCGCGCATCACCTCGGCCGGCAGGCGGTCGTGGAAGCGCACGTGCAGCAGGGTGATGCCGGTGCACACCCCACCCTTCACCTCGGGCACGAACACGACCGTGCGGCCATCGCTGCGGCCGCGGGCCACCAGCACCTCGCGTTCGCTCGCCACCCGGCGCTTCGTGCCGCGCAGCTGCGGGTTGGTCTCGACACGACTGGGCACGTCGCGCGACAGACCGCCACGGTCGATGATCGCGATCGTCGCGCCGACAGCGGGGTCGCCCTCGATGGCGTAGCGGGTGTAGCCCACCACCTGGTCGACCGCAGGGTCGAGGTCGGCGAGCACCTTCAGGGTGCGATAGCCGAGACGATCGCGGCCGGCTCCGGTGGTGATCAGTTCCTGCACCAGTCGGCGGTCGAGCACGCCCTCGTCGTTGCGGCTGATGCCCACCGTCACCGTCTTGGCCTGGTGCTTGATCGCGTCGACGGGCCGGGTGAGTTCCTCGATCGCCCGGGTCAGCGCGGCGGTCACGTCGTCGACCAGCACGCCCGGCGTCGCGATGCGACCGCTCGCCCGCTGGTAGGCCTCGAGCGGAGCGTCGGCGGCGAGGTCGCGCAGCAGTCCCACCAGCCGCACGGCGGTGGAGGCCTCGAGGTGGCCGTCGTAGAGGCCGGTGCGCAGCCCGTCGTGGAACCGGTCGGCCAGCGGGGCAACACCGGCTCGCACCGCTGCCAGCACCACGTCGCCGTCGGAACTGGCAGCCAGTGCGTGCTCGACGACCTCGCGGGCCTCGCGAAGGGGCCGGGCCGAGGCATCGATGGCCAGCGCTGCCTCGTAACCGAAGAGGTGCCCCGTCATCGCGGACAGCACGAATGCCAGCGCGGAGTGCACCGGCGGCACCGTCAGCACGGCAGCCGCCCCGGTGAAGCGCTCGTCGGCATCGGTGGCCACCACGATCGGTGTCGCCTTGTGCGCCTTGTAGATCGCGACCTCCTTGGCCACGTCGTCGGCGGTGCCGCCCACCAGACCTGCCGCGCAGACCAGGATGAGCGGTTCGCTGGAGAGGTCGATGTGCTTCTTGTCCTCGGTGACGTCGCAGGCGATGCTCTTGTAACAGAGCTCGCTGAGCTTGATGCGCACTTCCTCGGCAGCCACCGTGTTGGGGCCGTTGCCGACGATCGCCCAGTAACGCTTCGCCGGCGCGAAACGTTGCGCCGCGTCGGCGATCGCCGGACGGTTCGCCAGCACGGCCTCCATCGCTGCGGGCACGTCGCGCAGCGACGACAGCAGTTCGTGACGTCGCGCCGCGGTGCCGAGGCCCGCCGCCTCGGAGATCGCGCACGACAGCACCACGCCCGCCGCCACCTGTGCGTAGAACGCCTTGGTGCTCGCCACGCTCATCTCCACGTCGCGGCCGTCGGAGGTGTACATCACGCCATCGGCCTTGTCGGTCAGGTCGCTGCCGCGCCTGTTCACGATTGCGACCACCGAGGCCCCACGGCCACGGGCAAGGTCGACGGTGCGGTTCGTGTCGGTGGTGGTGCCGCTCTGACTGACGGCCACCACGAGGGTGTCGCTCATGTCGAGTCGCAGGTGGAAGCCGCTCAGTTCGGTGGCCGTGATGGCATCGACGTCGAGGGCACCGTCGCACAGCGAATCGAGCACGCCGGCCATGCTGCTGCCGGCCACGAACGCCGTGCCCTGGCCGATGACGCGCACCTTCGAGATCGCGCCGCTGGCCAGACCCGCCGCCACCGCGGGCGGGAACGTCATCGCCCCGAGGTCGGCGCGCAACCCGCTCGCGGTCTCCACGATCCGGCCGCGCAACGTCTTGCGGAAACTGCCCGGCGCCTCGCTGATCTCCTTGAGCAGGAAGTGCGGGGCCGAGCCACGGTCGATGTCGCGTGTCGTGACCTGCGCGGTCACGACGTCGCGTTCGTCGACGGGCAAGGGCGAGCCGTCGTAGGCCATGCGGCGCACACCCTCCAACTGCCCCGCCATGCGGCCGTCGAGCACGAACACCTGCCCGCGGCTACCCGACGGCGACGGGGTCTCACCATCGACGCGGAGGTATCGGGCGGTTTCCTCCACCACGCCGTAGGGCTCGCTGGCCACCAGGAACAAGTCCTCGGCGAGGCCGACGTACAGGGCCTGACCGCTGCCGCGCAGGGCGAGGTAGACCTCGTCGCGCGAGTCGGCCGACTGCGCGGCGATGGCCACACTGCCCTCGAACTCTCCGACCGTGCGGCGGAACGCCTCGGCGAGGTCGCCGCCCGTGGCTGCCGCCTGCAGCGACATGACGGCGGGGATGACCTTGGCATCGGTGGTGATGGGGCCGGGGATGCGCAGGTTGTGGTTCACCTTGATGTCGGCGTGGTTGTCGACATCACCGTTCAGCACCGCCACGGTGTACGGGCAGGTCTCGCCGCCGCGCAGCTCGGTCTGCTCACCGTTCACCGGGTGGCAGTTGGGCTCGCTGATGATGCCAACACTCGCCCAGCGGGTGTGACCCACCACCGACACGCGCGCCATCTGCGACGACAGTGCCAAGCGCAACAGGTCGTCGGCCTGGATGGCTGCCCGCAGCGCACGCACGTTGTCACCGAGTTCTCCGATCTCGGCCGCGGCCTTGTAGACGAAGCTCAG
>JBJTXX010000522.1:0-1162 GCA_046082485.1 Actinomycetota bacterium | reverse complement strand
GACGAAATGATCCAGTTGTACCGGGCCGCGGCCCAATCGGGTCGTGGCTAGAACAACTCGATGTCGCCCATTGTGATGAGCCAGTTCGGCAGTGGTGGCATCGCCTTGGCCTGCAGCGAACGCCAGGTCATCACCGGTCCGCCACCGGGCAGGGGAACGAAGCCGTGGCGCAGATCGCTGCCGCCGATGCGCAACGCATGGTTGGACCGCGTCTCGCGAAGTGCCGAACCGGCAACACGATCGGCGGCGTCGGTGCCCATGCCCAGCAGACCACACATCACCAACTCGCTGGCGGGCCCGCGCGACCTCTGGCGCACCACCAGCGCCGCCCCGTCCCCGGCATCGAGCACGCCGTAACCAAGGGCCGGAAGTCCGTAGCGCCAGCGGACGAACTCGGGTGTCAGGTTCGTGGCCAGCACCTCGGGCCCTGCCGACGGAGGCGGTGGAAGGGCCCCCACCCTTTCCAGCCACGCGTCGATCGGTTGGCCGATGCTGAGACCGGTGGCCCAGTGACCTGCAGGCACCCTCGACCTGAGCATGCGCACCGCCGCCACCGGACCACTGGGCCGAACGGCGGCCGGGAGTCTGCCCACGACCTGCCAACCCATCTTCAGGTAGCCGGGCCGACTCTTGTCGTTCGGTGTGTTGAAGACGAAGTCGACGCCGTCGGCCTCGCACTGCTCGAGTGCAGCGAGCGTCATGGCCGTGAACAGACCGCGGCCCTGATGGTCGGGGTGGGTGGCGGTGTCGACCGCCCTGACCGCGCTCAGTATCCGACCGTTGCGCACGAACTGCCACCGCATCAGCATCCGCAGGCCCACCACTCGTGAGCCTTCGGTGGCCACCCAGGCGTACGACGGCCCGAACGCATTGAGATCGTGCTTCCACGCGAACAGTTGCTCGAAGCGCGGATCGTCGCCCCAGCCGAGGGCGGCCCTGCACAGTTCCAGCACGGCCGGGCGGTCATCGGGGGTCGCCGCACGCAACTCGAGACCGGCGGGAAGTTTCCGGCGTGATGGCATCGCGCTGGTCTCGTCGGTCTTGTCGGCTTTGGCGGTCGCGGCCGCCGCTCGATCCCCGCGCAACGAGAGATACGTCGCCTCCAGCCTGCCCACTGCCACCCGCACGTCGAACTCGGCGGCGCGTGCGGCTGCAGCGCCGG
>JBJTXX010000521.1:0-4115 GCA_046082485.1 Actinomycetota bacterium | reverse complement strand
AGCACGACTTCCCCACCGACCGCTACGTCGTCGATGGCATCGCGGAGGCGCTCGGCTACACGGTGCGCCACGGCTTCGACCACCTCGACGACGTGGCAGTGGTGGTGCGCAGCGTCATCGACTACCGCACCAGCGAGATGGTCGACGTGAAGGCCGAGACCGCGCGGGCCAGCGCCGCCGGCGCCCACATCGTCTGGGATCTCTCGCATACGGCCGGCGCGGTGCAGATCGACCTGCGCGACTGCGGCGTGCAGTTGGCCGTTGGCTGCAGCTACAAGTTCCTGAACGGTGGCCCCGGGGCACCGGCGTGGACGTACGTCGCCAGCGAACTGCAATCCACCATCCGGCATCCGGTGTGGGGCTGGTTCGCCACCCGCGACCAGTTCGCCATGGGCCCCACGTTCCAGCCGCGGGACGACATCACCCGCATGCTGCTGGGCACGCCCACGATCATGGCGGTGGCCGCCGCCGAGGTGGGCTACCAGCTGTCGGCCGAGGCCGGAATGCCGGCCATCCACGCCAAGGGCATCGCGCTCACGCAGTTCGCCATCGACCTGTGTGACCAGTTGGGTCTGGCCACGCCCACGCCCCGCGAGCCCCTGCGCCGCGGCTGCCACGTGGCGATCGAGCACCCGCAGGCCCGTCAGGTGGTGGCCGACCTGACCGCCCGCGACGTGATCTTCGACTTCCGCGAACCCAACATCATCCGCGCCGGCTGCAGCCCGCTGACCACCCGCTTCACCGACATCTGGGACGGCCTCACCGCCATCCCGTCCCCCCGAACTCAAGTTCCTCAGGACACCCCTGCGCGAACTTAAGTTCCTCGGGACAGTTCGGGGCGGGAGCGGTACTGGTCGAGGGCCTCGGGGTTGGCGAGCGCCTCGGTGTTGCGCACCTCGCGGCCGTTCACCACGTCGGCCACTGCCAGTTCGCTGATCTTGTTGCTGCGTGTGCGCGGCACGTCGGTGACCTGGGCGATGACCGCCGGCACGTGGCGGGGCGAGGCGTTCACCCTCAACCGATGGCGGATGGCCGCCGACAACTCGTCGTCGAGCACACGCCCCTCGACGAGCTTCACGAACAGCACGATGCGCGTGTCACCGTCCCACTCCTGACCCACGGCCACGGCCTCCACCACGCCCGGCACCTGCTCGACCTGTGCGTAGATCTCGGCCGTGCCGATGCGCACGCCGCCCGCGTTCAACGTGGCATCGCTGCGACCGTGGATGACCATGCCGCCGTGCTCGGTCCACGATGCGAAGTCGCCGTGCGCCCACACCCCCGGGAAGCGGTCGAAGTAGGCCGACTGGAACTTGCTGCCGTCGTCGTCGCCCCAGAAGCACAACGGCACGCTGGGGAACGGCGCCTCGCACACCAACTCGCCCTTCACCCCGGCCTCGGTGACCGGCGCGCCGCCGGCGTCGTACACCGCAATGCGCATGCCCAGCATGGGGCCCTGGATCTCGCCGACGTGCACCGGCAGGGTGGGGTCGCCGCCGACGAAGCAGCCGCACAGGTCGGTGCCACCGCTGATGGAGGCAAGGTGGACGTCCGCCTTCAGTGAGGAGTACACCCACCGGAAACCCTCATCGGCCAACGGCGAACCAGTGCTGCAGACCGTGCGCAGGTGCGGCAGGTCGTGCGACTCGACGGGCCGCAGCCCTGCCTTGTCGACCGCATCGATGAACTTCGCCGACAGCCCCAGCAGGGTCAGCCGTTCAGCAGCGGCCGTGTCGAACAGCACCGACGGCCCGGGCTGGAACGGACTGCCGTCGAACAGCACCACCGTCGCCCCCGCCGTGAGGCCACTGACCAACCAGTTCCACATCATCCAGCCGCACGTCGTGAAGTACATGACCCGGTCACCGGCAGCGATGTCGCAGTGCAGCTGCTGTTCCTTCACGTGCTGCAGCAGCACACCGAGCGCCCGATGGGTGATGCACTTCGGCTTCCCGGTGGTGCCCGACGAGTAGAGGATGTAGATCGGGTGATCGCCGGGCATGCGCACGAACTCGAGCGGCACGCCAAGGTTTGGTTCCAGGTAGTCGCCCCACAGCACGGCGTTGGCGATGCCGGTGATGCGCGGCGCCGACGACAGCACCGGCACCACCACGGTGCGACGCACCGACGGCAACTGCGACACCGCCTCAGCGATGCGGTCGAGGCAACTGAACTGCTTGCCGCCGTATCGATAGCCGTCGGCGGCAACCAGAACCGTGGGCGTGGTCTGCCCGAACCGGTCGACCACCCCGGCCACGCCGAAGTCGCTGGAGGTGGAGGTGAAGGTGCAGCCGATGGCGTTGGCAGCGAGGAAGGCGATGACGGTCTCGGCCACGTTGGGCATGTAGGCCGCCACTCGGTCGCCCGGCTGCACGCCATCGGCGGCGAGCGCGGCTGCCATTGCCGCCACCTCACCGCGCAGTTGCGACCACGCGTACGCCCGGCGGTCGCCGGCCTCGGTGATGGCGACCAACGCCTCGTCGCCCGCACCGTCGCGGTGGGCCAGTGCGTTCTCGGCATACGACACCGACGCTTGGGGGAAGAAGCGCGCCCCACGCACCGTGCCATCGCCGGGGTCGAACGCCACCGGGCCGCGTTCGCCGATCACGTCGCCCAGCGCCCACACCCGCTGCCAGAACTCGGCGGGCTCGCGCACACACCAGTCATGCAGCGAGTCAGCGTCGGTCACCTCGGGATGCCGCGCCCCGACATCGGCCCGGAAACGGGCCATCCGGGTGCGCGAAACCTGTTCATTCGACGGGGTCCACAACACTGACGACATAGCGCCACGGTAACCACCGCGAAGTACGGTGCGGGAATGGACCTCGGCCTTCGCACCCGTCGCGCACTCGTCACCGGAGCCTCCAGCGGCCTTGGCCTGGGGTGCGCCCGGGCACTGGCCTCCGAAGGTGTCACGGTCACCCTCGTCGCACGCTCGCAGCAACGACTCGACGCCGCCGCGGCCTCACTGTCGGGGCTGCCCGGCGCCGTGCACACGGCCGTCGCCGACGTCAGCGACCCGCAGCAGGTGGCCGCCGTGGTGCAGCACGCCGAGGCCGAGATGGGCGGCATCGACATCCTCATCGCCAACGCGGGCGGGCCGCCGGCCGGCAACTTCACCAGCACGGACCTCGACGCCTACCTGCCCGCTCTGCAGCTGAACCTGCTGTCGACGGTGGCGATGTGCAAGGCCACCGTGCCCGCGATGTGCGACCGCGGCTGGGGCAGGGTGGTGGCCATCACGTCGGTGTCGGTGCGCCAACCCATCCCGCACCTCATCCTGTCGAACACTGCCCGAGCCGGGGTGACCGGGTTCCTGAAGACGCTGGCTCTGGAGGTGGCGTCACAGGGCGTCACGGTGAACTCGCTGCAGCCGGGCCTGCACCTCACCGACCGACTGGCCTCGCTGTACGACGATCCGTCGGCCGTGGCCAAGGGTGTGCCCAGCCGCACGCTCGGCGACCCCGACGACTTCGGTCGCATCGCGGCCTTCCTGTGCAGTGACGCAGCGAGGTTCGTGACCGGTTCGCACATCCCGGTCGATGGCGGCGCCTACGCCGGCCTCCAGTAACCCGACCCAACCCGGCCCGGCCCGGCCTGCCCCTACCCGGCCTGATCCGACCTGCCCGAGGCCGCCGGACCCTCCACACCCTCCACACCCACCACACCCTCCACACCCACCGAGGATGTCGCGCCCTTTTCGTGGGCTTTCAACGAAACGGGCACGACATCCTCGCCGGTTTGGGGTGGGGGCGGACGGACAGGCAGACGAGTGGGCGAGCGGAGGCGGGTTCACCAACTGCCGGACGAACCACCGCCACCACCACCACCGACCGAACCGCCGCTGAACCCGCCGAAACCACCGCCGCTGCCCCCACCCGTCGGTTGCGGCTTGGTCATGGTGCTGTTCCACACGGCGGAGTTGGTGTACACCCAGATCGGCATCGTGCCCGCGGCAACCTCGGGCGGGGGCACTGCGCTGGCCGCAACCGCCCGGCCCCAGGCCTCGGCGGCACCAATTGCAACGGCCCACGCGCTGTAGTCGCGCAGCAGCCCGTGCTTCCACGCCCAGTCGACATGCGAGCCCTCGCTCGCCTGCAGGAAGCGCCGGAAGC
>JBJTXX010000520.1:0-2706 GCA_046082485.1 Actinomycetota bacterium | reverse complement strand
GATGAAGGCGCCGTTGGTGCTGAACTTCACACCGATGCCGTTCGACACGCTGTGTTCGACGAGTTCGAAGAAGTCGCGCCGCACCATCGGCTCACCGCCGCCGATGTTGATGTAGAACACCTGTAGGTCGCGAAGGTCGTCGAGCACGCGCTTGGCCTCGGTGGTCGACAGTTCGCGAGAGTCGCGCTGGCCGCTCGACGACAGGCAGTGCACGCACTGCAGGTTGCAGGCGTAGGTCAGTTCCCACGTCAGACAGATGGGGGCATCGAGCCCGGCCTTCAGTTGGGTGGCGAGTGACTCAACGCTCACGGACGACCTCGCTGGACATCAGGGACTCGAACGCCTTGGCGAACGACGGCCAGCGGGCCTCGGCCACGCCGGCCGACTGCAGCGCCTCGGCCAGCGACGCGTGGTCGCCGAGGGTGCGGGCCACGGCGACCATGTCGGCGTGCTTCAGGAACACCAGCCGCCGGTTGCCGTAGTGATAGGCGAGCGCTCCGAACGGTTCGGGGCGCAGCACCACCTGCGGATGCAGCTCGAGTGGGCGCTGCAGCAGCGGGTGCAGCAGGTCAGTAGACACCGCACATGCCGTCGATGGAGATCTCCTCCACCAACAGCTCTTCCTCGATGACGGCAGTCTCCTGCTCGGCGGTGGGGGTGACGACTTCCTGCTCCATGGCGCTGAGGCTATACCCCCTCCGTGCCGGTGTCGCTAGCGTGGGTAGCCCTGTGAACGCGGAGTCCGCCACCGAACTGTTCCCCGAACTGTCCGCCGAGCGGGCACGGCTGCGGCATTCCCTGCGATGCCGCGACGGGATGATCGAGCGGTTCGGGGAGCTGGACCCGGATGCCTCGGCCGACGAGATCACCAAGCAGTACATCGAGGTCACGGTGGCCGAGGCGTTGGACGACCTGCGCACGCCCGGCGCGGGCGAGTTCTTCGGGCGCATCACCGAGGACGGCGCCGCTCGCGACACGTGGTACATCGGTCGTCGCCACATCGAGGACGACCGGCACGAACCGGTGGTGGTTGACTGGCGGGCGCCCATCGCCGCGCCGTTCTACCGGGCCACCCACGCCGACCCGTTCGGGCTGGCGCATCGTCGTCGGTTCACCCTTGCCGACGGCGAGATCACGGCGTATCTCGACGAGCAACTCGACGACCCCGACCACGATGCCGCGGGTTCGGGCATCCCCGACCCGGTGTTGGCCGAGATCGGTGCCGCGCGCACCGGTGCGATGCGCGAGATCGTCGCCACCATCCAGGCGGAGCAGGACGTCGTGATCCGTGCGCCGCTCGAGCAGGTGCTGGTGGTGCAGGGAGGGCCGGGAACCGGCAAGACCGCAGTCGGGTTGCACCGTGCGGCCTACCTGCTGTTCGAGCACCGTCGGCGCCTGGTGCGCGACGGGGTGCTGGTGGTGGGGCCGAACCGCGTGTTCCTCGACTACATCGGCAACGTGCTGCCCTCACTCGGCGAGCGAAGCGTGCAGCAGCGCACTGCGCTCGACCTGTGTGTGCCCAAGGTGGAGATCACCGGCGTCGACACGGTCGACGAGCGTCGTCGCAAGGGCAGTGAGCAGATGTTGGCCGACCTGGAGGCGGCCGTGGTGCGCCATGTGCGTGTGCCCGATGACGATCTGCGCATCCCCCTCGGTGCTCGCACACTGGTGGTCACCCGGGACGAGATCGGCGAGTGGTTCGAGCAGGCCCTCGACTCGCGCGGCCCGGTCAACAAGCGGCGCTACTCGCTGAAGGGATTGGTGCAGCGCGACATGCTGCGCCGTCACGACCGCGACGACGTGTGGGAGAAAGCACCCGCGCTTCGTGCCGCGCTCACCAAGGCCTGGCCCACCATGCAGCCAGTGAAGCTGGTCGATCAGTTGTTGCCCGGGCCGTCGGGCAAGCGCCGGCGTTGGACGGTGGCCGACCAGTTCCTGGTCGACGAGGCGAACTCGCTGCTGGTGGGCACGCCGTTCACCTTCGGCCACGTGGTGGTCGACGAGTCGCAGGACCACAGCGCGGTCGCGCTGCGCTGCATCGGTCGGCGCAGCCCGGGCGGGTCGATGACCATCCTCGGCGACCTCGCGCAGAGCACCACCCCGGCGGGCCAGCGCGACTGGAACGACGTGCTGCGCCTGTTGCGCGTCACCAGTGGGCTGGAGGCCGCCGAGGTGGCGCACCTCACCATCGGCTACCGCGTGCCCGCGCCCATCCTCGACGTGGCGAACCTGCTGCTGCCGCACACCGGCGTCGACACACCGGCCAGCCGCAGCGTGCGGGTGGAGGGTGCTGCGCCGCGGGTGGTGCGGGTCGGCGACGGCGAACTTGCGCCGGCCGTGGCGGCCGAGGTGGTGGCCGTTCGCCATCGCCACCACAACACGGGAGTGGTCGCCCCCGAGGCGTTGTTCGGTGCCGTCCGCAACGCGCTCGAATGGGTCGGGTTGCGGGCGGTCGACAGGGTGCATGGACTCGAGCCCGGCGACGTCCCACTGTTCCATGCTGAGGCCGTGAAGGGCCTGGAGTTCGATGGTGTGGTGGTGGTGAACCCCCACCAGATCCTCGACGGGACCGACCGCGGAGCCCGTCTGCTCTACGTGGCGATGACCCGCGCCGTGCAGACCCTGTCGTTCGTCACCGACGGCCCGCTGCCCGAACCCCTCACCCCCTGACCCTCACCGGCTCACCCCGACCCCCCACCCCCAAAC
>JBJTXX010000519.1:0-722 GCA_046082485.1 Actinomycetota bacterium | reverse complement strand
ACTGCGGGTTCCGTGTGCCCACCGAACCGATGGCCGGCGCTGACCACCACGCCGGTGACTGCGTGGCACCGCGCACGATCCTGGAATCCGTGCTCGAGGGGCGACGTGCGGGTGCCGCCATCTGATCTTGACGATTGCTTGACACATCAGCAACCAATGGGTGAACAGTTCGCCGCTCGCGGCTGAACACCACCCGCCCGCCGGCGACAGGACGGAGACCCTCGTCGTACGGTTCGGCGCATGAAGCACCGCACCATCACCACCTTCACGATCGCGCTGACGGCACTCGGCGCGCTCGCCATTCCGAGCACCCAGGCTGCGGGCGAAACCCTCACCGTCGTGGGCACCTACGACACCGGCCTCGGTGGCAACGGCGCCGAGATCGTGAGCGCGCGATCGAAGTCCGGGCTCGCCGCCATCACCAACATCGCCGGCAGCATCGACGTGCTCGACGTGCGCAATCCCGCCGCCATCACCCTGCTGCGCCGCATCGACGTGGCTGCCTACGGCACCCCGAACTCGGTGAGCCTGCACCCCTCGAAGGACTACCTCCTCGTCGCCCATGGCACGGCGGGAAACGTCGGCAAGGTCAGTGCCTGGCGCATCTCCGACGGCGCGTTCCTCGCCGTGGCAGATGCGGGCATCCAGCCCGACTCGATCAAGATCTCGCCTGACGGCGACTACGCAGTGGTGGCGAACGAGGCCGAGGGTGTGGCCGTCGG
>JBJTXX010000518.1:0-1101 GCA_046082485.1 Actinomycetota bacterium | reverse complement strand
GGGTGGCCCGATCGGCAGCCTCCTGCGCCGCCTTGGCGAGATCGAACTCCTCGGGCGAACGACCGACGCTGAACCCGAAGCCGGTCTGGGTCTCGTCACCGTCGTCGGCGAGCGTGCTCACGCTCACGTAGCAGCCGTTCTCGCGACCGCTGCGGCGGATGCCTGTGGTGCTGGCCACGGCGCTCTCGACCGCCACGTCGGCGTAGTTCGAGTCGTCGACGCGCACCCGTGGGTCGGTGGCCAACGTGAGCCGCTCGAGTTCCTTGGCCAGCGCGATCTTGTCGTCGGTTCGATAGGCGGCAAGGGCCTCGTTCCACAGTTCCTGCGGCACGACCTCAACTCCATCGGGCTCGGCAAGACCGGCCCATTCGTCGCGGGTGCCGAACGTGACGTTGTCGCGCGCCTCGGCCAGCACCTCGGCGATCGCACCGG
The DNA here is from genome assembly GCA_046082485.1 of Actinomycetota bacterium. Classification (GTDB taxonomy): domain Bacteria; phylum Actinomycetota; class Acidimicrobiia; order Acidimicrobiales; family Ilumatobacteraceae; genus UBA668. Next base: position 669 of record JBJTXX010000518.1, on the reverse strand, counting down.
CGTCGAGCGTGCCGGCGTAGGCGAAGCCGGTGCGGCCGTCACGGATGACGCGGATGCCGATGCCCTCGCTCTGCGCGCTCACGAAGTGCTCGACCTGACCCTCGTACACGCGGATCTCGGTCTCGACGCCGCGAGACACGTACGCCTCGACCTGCTCGCCCGTCTGCGCCTGGGCCACCACGCGGTCAGCCAGTTCCTGCAGTTCGTTGCTCATGCCGCGGTGCCGCCGATCGTCAGGCTCTTCACGCGCAGCGTCGGTTGGCCGTCGCCCACCGGCACGCCCTGGCCGTCCTTGCCGCACGTGCCCGGGTTGCCCATCGCGAAGTCGTTGCCCAACAGGTCGATGTCGCGCAGCACCTGCGGGCCGTTGCCGATCAGGTTCCCCTCGCGCAGCGGTTCGGTGATCTCACCGTTCTCGATGAGGTACGCCTCGGTCATGCCGAACACGAAGTCGCCCGACGCCGTGTTCACGCTGCCGCCGCCCAACTTCGCCACGTAGACGCCGTATTCGGTGGCGCGCACGATGTCGTCGGGTTCCTCGGTGCCGTTCAGCACGTAGGTGTTGGTCATGCGCACCATCGGCAGGTGCTGGTAACTCTGGCGCCGGCCGTTGCCGCTCTGGGCGCGGCCCTCCTTGCGGGCACGCAGGTAGTCCCACATGTAGTCGGT
>JBJTXX010000517.1:0-1992 GCA_046082485.1 Actinomycetota bacterium | reverse complement strand
CCTGCGCGACGCCCTGCAGGCGCTGGGCCTCGACGATGCTGCGCTGGCCGCGCTGGGCGTGCGCCTGCTGAAGCTGGGGGCCATCCACCCGCTGGAACCCGGGGTGGTGCGCCACTTCGCCCGCGGCCTGCACGAGGTGCTGGTGGTCGAGGAGAAGCGCCCGTTCGTGGAACTGTTCCTGCGCGACATGCTGTACGGCACCACCGACGCGCCGCGCATCGTGGGCAAGCGCGACGAGCACGGCGCAGCGCTGCTGCCGTCGCACGGGGAACTGGATGCGGCCACGGTGGCCCGCGTGCTGCGTGCCCGTCTGCTGCAGCGCGTGTCGCCCGACCGGCTGGCACCGGAGCCGAGCGGCACCGGCCCGCGACGCCTCATCCCGCTCTCCGCCGGCGACACCCGCACGCCGTACTTCTGCTCGGGTTGCCCGCACAACCGGTCGACGGTGGTGCCCGAGGGGGCCATCGCCCACGGTTCGGTCGGCTGCAGCACCATGGCGATCTGGATGGACCGCGGCAACGAGAACATCGTGCAGATGGGCGGCGAGGGCATCCAGTGGGTGGGCGCCGCGCCGTTCACGAACACGCCGCACCTGTTCCAGAACATGTGCGACGGCACGTTCCTGCACTCGGGTTCGCTGGCGCTGCGCCATGCCGTCGCTGCCGGCACGCACGTGACGTACAAGTTGCTGTACAACGCCGCCGTAGCGATGACCGGTGGTCAGGCCCACGACGCCGAGATGTCGCTGCCCGGCATGGTGCGTTCGCTGATGGCCGAGGGCGTGGCGAAGGTGATGGTGGTGAGCGACGACCCCAAGCGTCACCGGCGTGAACTGCCCAAGGGTGTGCAGGCGTGGCACCGCGACCGCGTGGTCGAGGCGCAGGAGGCGCTGCGCTCGATTCCCGGCGTCACCGTGATGGTCTACGACCAGCCCTGCGCCGCCGACCTGCGCCGCAAGCGCAAGCGCGGCACGGCACCGACGCCGCAGCACCGCATCATGATCAACGAAGCGGTGTGCGAGGGGTGCGGCGACTGTGGCGCACAGTCGAACTGCCTCTCGGTGCAGCCCGTGCAGACCCTGCTGGGCCGCAAGACGCGCATCCACCAGGAGAGCTGCAACCTCGACGCCTCGTGCACGCTGGGCCACTGCCCGGCCTTCGTGCGCATCACCCCGAAGCCGGGCACCCGGCCCACCGCCAACACCACCACCCCCGGCAACACCCGGCCCACCCTCGGGGATGCCCTTCCCGAGCCGCAGCGGCGCGTGGGCGCCGACGTGAACATCCTGCTCGCCGGTATCGGCGGAACCGGCGTGGTCACCATCAGCCAGGTGCTGGGCATGGCGGCGCGGCTGTCGGGCAACTGGTCGACCGGGCTCGACCAGACGGGCCTCGCGCAGAAGGGCGGCAGCGTCATCTCGCACGTGCGCCTCTCCGACGCACCGATCGAGGGCGGCAACCTCATCGGCCGGGCGGGCACCGACGTGCTGCTGGCATTCGACACGGTGGCGGCCGCACAGGATGTCAACCTGGCCCGACTCGATGCCTTGCGCACCGTCGCCGTGGTGAACACCGCCGTCTCGCCGACCGGCCCGATGGTGCGCGACGTGCACGCTGCCGGGCCCGACGCGGCGACGCTGCTGCAACGCATCGGCGAGGCGACCCTCGCCGACTCGCTGGTCGCCATCGACGCCGAGCACCTCGGCACGGTGCTGTTCGGCGACCAGTTGATGGCGAACGTGATCCTGCTCGGCGTGGCCTATCAATCGGGACTGCTGCCCCTCACGGCGGCGGCGATCGAGCAGGCCATCGAGGTGAACGGCGCTGCGGTGCCCACCAACCTGGCGGCCTTCCGCACCGGCCGCGCCGCGGTGGCCGAACCACAGCGGGTGCAGGCCGCGGTCGAGGCCGCCCGTGCCGGCGCCCCCGGCGCAGGCGCGCAGCCCGACCTCGTGCAGTTCTGCACCGACGACCTCGCCGCCTACCAGTCCCC
>JBJTXX010000516.1:0-6647 GCA_046082485.1 Actinomycetota bacterium | reverse complement strand
CCCTTCACCTCGATCTTGGTGAAGCCGGGCATGTCGAGGATGCCCACGCGGTTGCGTACCGCCTCGCACTCGGCGGCTACCGGGCCGCGCCAGGCCTGGGTACGGAAGAAAGAGTAGTCGTCGACGGGTACCTCACCCGAGGCGTCGAACCAGGTGGGTCGCTCCCAGCCGCCGCGCTGGCCGAAGTGCGCGCCCTTTGCGGCGAGCGTGTCGTACAGCGGTGAGGTCCAGCCGGGGCGGCCCGCCGGCCACTCCTTGTTGGGGAAGCCCATCGCGTATTCGTGTTGGTACAACTCGAGCGCCTTGGCGATGGTGTACTCGGTGGTGGCGTAGTCCTTGTAGCGACGACGGTCCCAGCCCCACACGTCGAAACTCGGCCGACCCTCCAGAATCCATTCGGCGGTGAGCTTGCCGGCGCCGCCGCCCTGGGCGATGCCGAAGCTGAACGTGTTGCAGTGGAAGAAGTTGCGCAGCCCGCGCTCGGGCCCGAGGTACGGGTAGCCGTCGGGTGCGTAGGGGATGGGCCCGTTCACCACTCGGGCGATGCCGGCCTCGCCCAGCACGGGAACGCGCTCACCGGCATCGAGGATCTGGGGCTCGAGGCGCTCGAGGTCCTCGGGCCAGAGCATGTTGGCGAACTCCTCGGGAATGCCGTCGAGCCACATGGCGGTGCTCTTCCATTCGTACGGCCCGAGGATGTAGCTGTTGCGTTCCTGACGCAGGTAGTAGCTGGTGTCGGGGTCGCGCAGCAGCGGCAGGGGAGTGCTACGCGCCGCCAGTTCGGGGATCTCGTCGGTGACGTAGTACTGGTGCGACATCTGGGCGATGGGATGGTGACGGCCGAGCAACTCCATCACCTCGCCGGCGCGGTAGCCGGCGGCGTTGACGACGATCTCGCAGTCGACGGTGTTCTGCTCGCCGTTCTTGGTGCGGCTGGTCACCGTCCAGTGATGGTTGGCGTGCTGCTGCAGGCCGACCACGCGTTCGTAGCGGCGGATGCGCCCGCCCATGTTGCGGGTACGGGTGGCCAGGGCCTGGGTGACCTGCGAGGGGTCGATGTCGCCGTCGAGAGGGTCCCACAGCGCACCCACCAGGTCGTGCGTCTCGACGAGCGGGTAGACCTCCTGCAACTGCGCCGGGGTGAGCATGTCGTAGCCCATGCCCTGAGCGTTCGCCATCGAGGTGACGTGGCGGAACTCGGCGAGGCGCTCGTGGCTGTGGGCCAGGCGCACCGAACCGGTCACGTGGTAGTTGATGGGGAACTCCTCGGACAGTTCGCGGTAGAGGGCGGCCGTGTAGCTCTGCGCCCGCATGGCACTCCATGACGTGCTGTAGGTCGGCACGTTGCCAGCGGCGTGCCACGTGGAGCCCGAGGTGAGTTCGTCGCGTTCCAGCAACAGCACGTCGGTGCAACCCATGAGTGCGAGGTGGTATGCGGTGCTGACGCCCGCGATACCGCCTCCGATGACGACGATGCGTGCCTGCTCGTGCATGGGGGTGTGCTCCCTGGTTCGGTGCGGGGCCGGTGTGATGGCGCCGCGGTCTGTGTAAGAATAGCGAAAATTACACAAGACGGAGGAACGTCCATGGCCGAGGTGCCCAGCAGTGCCCGAGTCGTCATCGTGGGTGGCGGCATCGTCGGGTGCAGCGTCGCCTACCACCTGTCGCTGCGCGGCTGCACCGACGTGGTGGTGCTCGAGCGCAAGCAGCTCACCTGTGGCACCACCTGGCATGCGGCCGGGCTGGTGGGTCAGCTCCGCGCCACCCACAACCTCACTCGCCTGGCGCAGTACACCACCAACCTGTTCGCCACGCTCGAGCAGGAGACCGGTCAGGCAACCGGCTTCCAGCAGCGCGGCTCGATCAGCATCGCCCCCGACGAGGAGCGCTTCGAGGAGTTGAAGCGCGGCGCCTCGATGGCTCGCGTGTTCGGCCTGCCCGTCAACATCGTCACCCCCGCCGAGATCAAGGAGATGGTGCCGCTCGCCAACGTCGACGACCTCGTCGGTGGCGTGCACCTGCCGGGCGACGGCATCACCAACCCGATCGACACCACGATGGCCTTGGCCAAGGGCGCCCGGTCGCGTGGCGTCGTCATTCGCGAGGGCGTGAAAGTCGAGCACGTGCTGGTCGAGAACGGCCGGGCCGTGGGCGTGCGCTACCGCATCGACGGCACCGACGAGACCGGCGAGATCCGCGCCGACGCAGTGGTGAACGCTGCCGGGATGTGGGGGCGTGAACTCGGCGACCAGGCGGGCGCAGTGGTGCCGCTGCACGCTGCCGAGCACTTCTACATCGTCACCGAGGGCATCGAGGGCATCTCGCCCACCATGCCCGTGCTGCGCGATGGCGAGGGCTGCGGCTACTTCAAGGAAGACGCCGGGAAGCTGCTGGTCGGCTGGTTCGAACCCGTCGCCAAGCCGTGGGGCATGCGCGGCATTCCCGAGTCGTTCTGCTTCGACTCGCTGCCTGCCGACTACGACCACATCGCCCCGCTCATGGAGGCCGCTGCGCACCGCATGCCGGTGATCGGCGAGACCGGCATCCGCCTGTTCTTCAACGGCCCCGAGGCCTTCACGCCCGACGACCGCTATCTGCTCGGCCCGTCGCCCGACGTGAAGCAGCTGTACATGGCGTGCGGCTTCAACTCGATCGGCATCCAGTCGTCGGGTGGCGCGGGCAAGGTGCTGGCCGACTGGATCCTCGACGGTCGCCCACCGATGGATCTCTGGGACGTGGACGTGCGCCGCGTGATGCCGTTCCAGCGCAACAAGCAGTACCTGCACGACCGCACTGTCGAGTCGTTGGGTCTGCTGTACGCGATGCACTGGCCGTTCCGTCAACCCGACACCGCCCGCGGTGTGCGCCGCTCGGTGCTGCACGACCGACTCGCCGCGCAGCGGGCGTGCTTCGGCGAGGTGGCCGGCTGGGAGCGCGCCAACTGGTTCGCGCCGGAGGGTGTCGAGCCCGTCTACCAGTACAGCTACGGCAAGCAGAACTGGTTCCCCTACTCGGCCGCCGAGCACATGGCCGTTCGCACGGCCGTGGGCATGTTCGACCAGTCGTCGTTCGGCAAGTACGTGGTGGAGGGCCCCGACGCCGAGAAGGTGCTGAACCAGATCTGCGCGAACGACGTGGCCGTGCCGGTGGGCAAGATCGTCTACACGCAATGGCTGAACGAGCGCGGCACCATCGAGGCCGACCTGACGGTGACGCGTGAGGCGCAGGACCGCTATCTGGTCGTGACCGCAGCGGCCACGCAGGTGCGCGACTTCGCCTGGCTCCGCGACCACATTCCTGCCGATGCCCGCTGCCTGGCGGTCGACATCACCTCGTCGATGGCCGTGCTCAACGTGCAGGGCCCGAACTCGAGGGCGCTGTTGCAGTCGCTGACACCCGACGACCTGTCGAACGAGGCCTTCCCCTTCGGCACCTCTCGCATCATCGACCTCGGCTACGCCCGCGTGCGTGCCAGCCGCGTCACGTACGTGGGCGAACTGGGCTGGGAGCTGTACATCCCCACCGAGTACGCGCAGGGTGTGTTCGACGTCATCACCGCTGCGGGTGCACAGCACGGGCTCGTGCTGTGCGGCTACCACGCGCTCAACTCGCTGCGCACCGAGAAGGGCTACCGCCACTGGGGTCACGACATCTCGCCCGACGAGACACCCATCGAGGCCGGACTCGGCTTCGTGGTGGCGTGGAACAAGCCAGACGGCTTCATCGGCCGCGAAGCGCTGCTGGCCCAGAAGGAAGCCGGTGTGCACCAGCGCATGGCGCAGTTCCGTCTGCACGACGACGACGTGCTGCTGTACCACAACGAACCCATCTGGCGGAACGGTGCGATCGTGGGCCGTATCACCTCGGGCATGTACGGCCACTTCGTCGGCGGCTCGCTGGGCATGGGGTACGTGGCGAACCCGGCCGGCCTGTGCGAGCGTGACTGGGTGCTGCAGGGTGACTACGAGATCGAGGTGGCCGGCGTGCGCATCCCGGCCTCGGTGAGCCTCGACCCGTGGTACGACCCCAAGAGCGCGCGGGTGCGCGCCTGACCCATGGCCATCCGCGCCCTCAGCACGGCACGCGAGGCCACGACGGCCGGCGGCGACGGTCAGTACGACGCCGACGCACCCATCGGTGGTCGCATCCGCGAACTGCGCAAGGCACACGGCCGCACGCTGCACGACGTGGCGTCGGCGGTCGGCATCTCGGTGAGCTACCTCAGCCAGATCGAGCGCGACGTGTCGCGGCTGCCGATCGCGGTCTTGAAGCAGATCGCCGACGTGCTGGGCGTGCACATGAACTGGTTCTTCCGTGCGGCACCCGAGGGTCCGGTCGACGAACGCGACCTCATCGTGCGGGCCGGCAACCGCCGGAACCTCACCTTCACCGGGCTCGGCATCACCGAGGAACTGCTCTCACCCAACCTCAGCGGCCCGCTCGAGTTGCTGATCAGCACCATCCATCCCGGTGCCGACAGCGAGTTCTACGCGCACGACGGCCACGAGGCCGGGCTGGTGCTCAGCGGCACGCTGCAGCTGTGGGTGCATGATCGGCACTTCGTGCTCGAGGCGGGCGACAGTTTCGCGTTCCCGAGCACCGACGCGCACCGCTGCGCCAACACGGGCAAGGTGCCAGTGAAGGTGCTGTGGGTGATCACCCCGCCGCACTACTGACGTCAGCCGTGTGATCGCCGACCTCGGCGCGCACGAACGGGTCGGCGCGCAACTGTTCGCGGAGCCAGTCGCGGAACTGGCGCACCGGGGCCTGGTCGGCCTGTTCGGCGCGGCACATGAGATACCAGCGGCGGTGCTGGGGCACGGTGATGTCGAACGGGGTGACCAGCCGGTTCGAGCGCAGTTCGGCGCCGACGAGGAAGTGGGGAACGATGGCCACGCCCTGACCATCGATGGCGGCCTCGATTGCCAGCAGGTACGAGTCGAAACGCACCGTGCCGGCACCGATGACCTGCGGAACCCCGGCGGCACGCAACCAGTCCTCGCACTCGTCGACTGCGGTGTACAACTGCAGCAGCGAGTGGTTCACGAGGTCGGCCGGTTGACGAAGGCCGAGTCCGGCGTAGGCCAGTGCCGGGCTGCACACCGCGACCAACGACGCGTCGAACAGGTGGGTTGCGTGCACGCCGGCACGCTCGGGCTGATCGGTGCACACGATCGCGACGTCGCTCTCATCGGCGGCGAACTCCCAGTCGAGATGGCTGGTGTTCAGGCGCACCTTCACGTCGGGATGGGTGGACGTGAACGAGTAGAGGCGCGGGATCAGCCAGCGAACGGCCACGGTGACGTAGACCTGCACGTCGAGTTCGCGCCCGGCGGTGCCGAGGGTGACGAGTGCCGTGCCCTGCTCGAGTCGTTGCAACGCCTCGCGCACGTACGGGTGATAGAGCGCGCCGGCCTCGCTGAGTTCCACCCGGCGGTTCTGGCGCCGGAAGACGGCAACACCCAATCGTTGCTCGAGATCGGCGATCTGGTGGCTGACAGCGGACTGGGTGACCGAGAGTTCGTCGGCTGCTGCCCGGAACGACAGGTGGCGCGCCGCTGCGTCGAAGGCTCGCAGTGATGCAAGGGCTGGCAGGGAGGCCATGTCGGCAGAATACATGAGTGTTTCTCATCCATCGGTGAGAGGGTTTCGCTTGTCGTTCACGTCGCGGCACTTCAGACTGGTCGATGGCCGAGTCGGCCGAATTGCCGGGAGGACTCCTCATGAGTGATGTTCAAGCAGCAGGTCGCCGTGGAGGCCGCGAAGCCCGCCGTGCGCTGCGTGCGGCGCCGCTGGCGCGCGATGTGCGGCCCGTGAACCCCGGTATGGAGGGTGGCCGCTACAAGGTGCTCAGTGACGCCGATGTGCAGCGCGTGCACCTCGCGGCGCTCGACGTGCTGGAGAACATCGGCATGGCCGACGCCATCCCCTCGTGCGTGGAGTTGCTGACGGCGAAGGGTTGCACCATCGACAGCAACGGCCGCATGCGATTCCCCCGGGCCCTGGTGGAGGACACGCTCGCCATCGCCGGCCGCCGCTTCCCCCTCTACGCGCAGGACCCTCAGCACGACATGGAACCCTGGGGCCGCAAGGTGTACTACGGCACCGCCGGTGCGGCCGTCACCATCGTCGACCCCATCACGGGCGAGTACCGCGAGAGCACGGCCAAGGACTGCTTCGACATCGCCCGTCTCGTCGACACGATGGAGCACATCCACTTCTACCAGCGCACCGTGGTGCCCCGCGACCTGCCCGACCCGGCGGAGATGGACATCAACACCTGTTACCTCAGCGTGAGCGGCACGACCAAGCACGTCGGCACCTCATGGGTGCACCCCGACCACCTGAAGGCGTCGCTGCAGATGCTGCACCACATCGCCGGCGGCGAGAAGCAGTGGCGCGAGCGCCCCTTCGTCAGCCAGTCGAACTGCTTCGTTGTGCCGCCTCTGCGCTTTGCCCAGGAGTCGTGCCGCTGCCTCGAAGTGGCGGTGCGGGCCGGTATGCCGGTGTTTCTGGTCTCCGCCGGCCAGGCCGGCGCCACCTCACCCGCCGCCATCGCCGGCTCGCTTGTGCAGGAGATCGCCGAGTGCTTGGCCGGCCTCGTCTACGTCAATGCCGTCCGGAGGGGAGCACCGGCCATCATGGGC
>JBJTXX010000515.1:0-3719 GCA_046082485.1 Actinomycetota bacterium | reverse complement strand
CCACCATCTGCCTCGGTCAGGCCGCCAGCGCCGCCGCGGTGCTGCTGGCCGCCGGCACGAAGGGCAAGCGCCTCGCGTTGCCGCACAGCCGCGTGTTGCTGCACCAGCCGTACGGTCAGGTCGGCTACGGCCAGGTCACCGATCTCGAGCTGGCAGCCAAGGAAATCCTGCGGATGCGCGACCTGCTCGAGGAAATCCTAGCCCGCCACACGGGCCAGCCCATCGACCGGATCCACACCGATACCGACCGCGACTTCGTGATGGAAGCATCCGAGGCCCTCGCGTATGGCATCATCGACGATGTCATCTCGTCGAGGCAGTCGGTGGACCGCACCGGTCCCATCCGCTGACCCTGTCGATCTGACGCTGTCTCGTACCGAAGGGGAGCACCGTGGCGAAATTCGGCGATACCGGCGAACTGCTGAAGTGCTCGTTCTGCGGCAAGTCGCAGAAGCAGGTCAAGAAGCTCATCGCCGGTCCCGGCGTCTACATCTGCGACGAGTGCATCGACCTCTGCAACGAGATCATCGAGGAGGAGCTCACCGAGTCGGGCGAGATGCGCTTCGACGAGCTGCCCACCCCGCGCGAGATCCGCACCTTCCTTGACGACTACGTGGTCGGCCAGGAGGAAGCCAAGAAGATCCTCTCGGTCGCCGTCTACAACCACTATCGCCGCATCCAATACCAGCAGAACGCCGGGGTCGGACGCCGCGACGAGGTGGAACTCGCCAAGAGCAACATCCTGCTGCTCGGCCCCACCGGGTGCGGCAAGACGCACCTCGCCCAGACCCTGGCGCGGCTGCTGAACGTGCCGTTCGCGGTGGCCGACGCCACAGCGCTCACCGAGGCCGGCTACGTGGGCGAGGACGTCGAGAACATCCTGCTCAAGCTCATCCAGGCCGCCGACTTCGACGTGAAGAAGGCCGAGACCGGCATCATCTACATCGACGAGATCGACAAGATCGCCCGCAAGAGCGAGAACCCCTCGATCACCCGTGACGTGTCGGGTGAGGGTGTGCAGCAGGCGCTGCTGAAGATCCTCGAGGGCACCGTTGCCTCGGTGCCGCCCCAGGGTGGCCGCAAACACCCGCACCAGGAGTTCATTCAGATCGACACCACCAACGTGCTGTTCATCTGCGGTGGCGCGTTCGCCGGGCTCGACCAGATCATCGAGAACCGCATCGGCCAGCGCGGCATGGGTTTCAACGGTGTGGTGCGCAGCAAGCTCGACCGTGACCCGGGCGCGCTGTTCGCCGAGGTGCAGCCCGAGGACCTGCTGAAGTTCGGCATGATCCCCGAGTTCATCGGCCGTCTGCCGATGGTGGGTGCCGTGCGCAGCCTGGACCGTGAGGCGCTCATCAAGATCCTCCTGGAGCCGAAGAACTCGTTGGTGAAGCAGTACCGCAAGATGTTCGAGTTCGAGGACGTCGCCCTCGACTTCTCGCGCGAGGCGCTCGAAGCCATTGCCAGCCTGGCCCTGCAGCGCGGCACGGGCGCTCGTGGCCTGCGCGCCATCCTCGAGGAAGTACTGCTGAACACGATGTACGAACTGCCCGGCCGCGCCGACGTGGGCAGCGTGCTGATCGACGCAGAGACCGTGGTCAAGAAGGCGAACCCGATGCTGACGCCCCGCGAGCCCAAGACCAAGCGGCCCCGGCGCGAGGCCAGCTGACGCATAGCGACACCATGGACTACTCGGCCGCCCTCGCCTATCTCGACGCGCACGCGAGCTACGACAAGACGGGTCGTATCGAGTCGCCCACCCTCGAGCGCATGCGCACGCTGGTGTCGGCCATGGGTGACCCACAGCACGCCTATCCGGTCATCCACATCACCGGCACCAACGGCAAGGGCTCGACCACGCATATGATCACCCGCCTGCTGATGGCACACGGCCTGACGGTGGGCACCTACACCAGTCCGCACCTCGAGCGGCTGAACGAGCGCATCAGCGTCAACTGCGAACCGATCAGCGACGACGACTTCGCCGAGCAGATCGCCGCCATCGGTGACCTCGAGGTCATCACGGGCGTGCGGCCCACCTATTTCGAGGCCGTGACCGCAGCGGCCTTCCGCTGGTTCGCCGACATCGCCGTCGACGTGGCGGTGGTGGAGGTCGGCCTGCTGGGCCGCTGGGATGCCACGAACGTGGTCGATGCCCGGGTCGCCGTGATCACCAACATCGGTGCCGACCACATGGAGTTCGCCGGCCCGACCCTTCAGCACATCGCGGCCGAGAAGTCGGGCATCATCAAGTCCGGCTCCGCGGTCGTGGTGGGCGAGACGTCGCCCGACCTCGTGCCCCTGTTCACCGGTGCAGGAGGCTCCAGTCACCTCCTCCGCGGCGAGCACTTCGACGTGATCGAACAGCAGTTGGCGCTCGGCGGACGCCTCGTCGACCTCCGCACTCCGACCACCATCTACCCCGAGGTGTTCGTGCCCCTGCACGGTCGCCACCAGGCCTCGAACGCCGTGGTGGCGCTCACCGCCGTCGAGGCGTTCTTCGCCGCGCCGGTGCCGGGCGACATCGTGACCGAGGGCTTTGCCGCGGTTGCCATGCCCGGTCGGTTCGAGGTGATGGGTCACCAGCCGTTGGTCGTCATCGATGGTGCGCACAACCCGCCCGGCGCCGACTCGTGCGCCACGGTGTTCTTCGAGGACTTCATGCCCGATGGCCGGCGACTGCTGGTGGTCGGCTGTCTCAAGGGCCGCGACCCGCGGGAGATGCTCGAGGCCTTACGCGCGGACGAGTTCGACGTCGTGTTCACCTGCACCGCGCCGACGCCGCGAGGGCTGCCGGCGGACGAACTGACGGAGGCCGCGAGGGCGGTGGGCTGCGGCGATGTGGTGCAGGCCGACACGGTGGAGGAAGCCATCGACATGGCGCGTGCCGATGCGATGGCGGAGGACGCGATCCTCGTCACCGGTTCGCTCTACATCGTGGGTTCGGCCCGGCCGTACCTGCGTCACGTGCTGAACTGAACGAACGCTCCGCCGGTAGGCTCGGGACCCATGTCCGACCGCACCCTCGTCCTCCTCAAGCCCGATGCCGTGGAACGCGGCCTCGTCGGCCAGATCCTCGGCCGCTTCGAGCAGAAGAACCTGAAGATCGTGGCGCTCGACCTGCGCACGCTCGACGCCGACACGTTGGCCCGTCACTACGAGGAGCACGTGGGCAAGGGCTTCTACGCCGACCTCGTGCAGTTCATGAGCCGCGGTCCGGTGGTGGCGCTGGTGGTCGAGGGTCCGGAAGACACCTGGGAAGTGGTCCGCGGCATGATGGGCGCCACGAACCCGCGCAAGGCCGCCCCCGGCACCATCCGCGGCGACCTCGGCATCCTCTTCACGGAGAACCTGGTGCACGGCAGCGACTCGCTGGCCTCTGCCGAGCGCGAAATCGGGATCTTCTTCCCGAATCTGTAACAAATGGCAGGGCCGCTACACTGGCCTCCCATGCCCGCAACGACCCGAGGAGGTAGGTGATGGCACGCAGCAACCCGCTCTCCATCGGCCGTGACCTCGCCATCGACCTCGGAACGGCGAACACCCTCATCTACGCGCGTGGCCAGGGCATCGTGCTGAACGAACCCTCCGTGGTGGCCATCGACATCCAGGACGGTCGGCCCGTGGCGGTCGGCTTCGAGGCCAAGAGGATGATGGGCCGCACCCCCGGCCGCATCAAGACCATCCGCCCGCTGAAGGACGGTGTCATCGCCGAC
>JBJTXX010000514.1:0-4152 GCA_046082485.1 Actinomycetota bacterium | reverse complement strand
GACGACTCGTCGCCCTCTTCGAGAACCGCTACCGGCTCCAGCGGCTGATGAGCGACGAACCCGAGCTGGTCCTCGAGCCGATCATCGCCGATGCCGCCCCCGTCGCGTGAGCCGCCGACCGTTGCCGACCGGTACCGTCTGGATCCGCCATGAGCGATGAGACCGCCCCCCGTGTCGCGCCGGACACCCCGCCGGCATCGAACTTCGTGCGCGACCTCGTCCGCCAGCAGCTCGCCGACGGCACGGTGTCTCGGGTCCAGACCAGGTTTCCACCGGAACCGAACGGATACCTCCACATCGGCCATGCAAAAGCCATCTGCATCGACTTCGGCATCGCCGAGGAGTTCGGCGGGGTCTGTCGACTTCGCTTCGACGATACGAATCCCGTCACCGAGGAGACCGAGTACGTCGACGCGATCGTCGACGACATCCGTTGGCTGGGCTTCGAACCGCACGGAGAGCCCGTGTATGCCAGCGACTACTTCGAGCAGCTGTACCAGTGGGCCGAGCACCTGATCGTGAGCGGTCTTGCGTACGTCGACGACCAGCCGGCCGAGGCCATCCGCCAGCAGCGCGGCGGGTATGGCAGACCGGGCGTCGAGAGCCCGTTCCGCAATCGCAGCGTCGACGAGAACCTCGAACTGTTCCGCCGCATGCGCAGCGGCGAGTTGCCCGACGGCTCGCACGTGCTGCGCGCCAAGGGCGACATGCAGCACGAGAACATGCAGTTGCGCGACCCGGTGATGTACCGCATCCGCCACGAGCACCACCACCGCACTGGCGACCAGTGGTGCCTCTACCCCACCTACGACTGGGCGCACGGGCAGAGCGACGCCATCGAGGGCGTGACGCACTCGCTGTGCTCGCTGGAGTTCGACAGCCATCGCCCGCTGTACGACTGGTACCTCGAGCACCTGCCCCTGACCGGCGACCAGCCCCGCCAGATCGAGTTCGCCCGGTTGGAACTGACGTACACGGTCACGTCGAAGCGGCGGTTGCGCCAACTGATCGACGAGGGCGTGGTGGAGGGCTGGGACGACCCGCGCCTGCCGACGCTGCGTGCCTTGCGCCGCCGTGGCTACCCCGCATCCGCCCTCCGCGAGTTCTGCAACTTCATCGGCGTGGCGAAGCCCAACAGCCGCCACGCCATCGAGTTGCTCGAGTCGTTCATCCGCAGCGAACTCAACCGCACCGCGCAGCGCCGCATGGCCGTCCTCCGCCCGATCAAGCTGGTCATCACGAACTGGCCCGAAGGCCACGTCGAGACGGTGCAGATCCAGAACAATCCGGAGAACGCCGATGACGGCGTACGCGACGTGGAGTTCACCGGCGAACTGTGGATCGAGCGCGATGACTTCATGGCCGAGGCGCCGCCGAAGTACTACCGCCTCACCCCCGGCCAGGAGGTGCGGCTACGCGGCGCGTACTTCGTGACGTGCACGGGCTACGAGACCGACGCCGACGGCAACGTCACGGAGGTGCACGCGACGTACGACCCGGCCACCACCGGCGGCCAGGCACCTGACGGACGCAAGGTGAAGGCCACCATCCACTGGGTCAGCACTGCGCACGCGGTCGACGTCGAGGCCCGCTTGTACGAGCGCCTGTTCAGCGCCGAGGTGCCGGGCGATGCGACGGGCGAGCCGTTCGACGACCTGAATCGCAACTCGCTCGAGGTGGTGGCCGGCAAGGCCGAAGCCGCACTCGCCGACCCGCCACCCGGCCAGGTGGTGCAGTTCGAGCGCCTCGGCTACTTCGCTCTCGACCCGCAGTTGCCGAAGGTGTTCCACCGCACGGTCGGCCTGAAGGACGAGTGGGCCAACATCCAGAGACGCTCCTGACCCGCCTACCCGCGCGAACTTGAGTTCCTCAGGACGGGTCGGAGAACTCGTCGGTGGTGGTGTCGCGGCGGGCGGTGAACCAGCGGCGACAGCCGGCCTCGTGGAACCAGCGCTCGAGCGTGACACCCTCGATGTTGTCCTGCATCCAGGCGTAGTCGACGTTGCGCGCGTCGGGGTCGGTGATCGAGTCCGGGGTCACCGGGAACACGTTGCCGTAGCGGTACTCCTCGAACGGACGCGACCCGCAGTTGGGGCATTCCACCCAGAGCATGACTACCTCGTTCCTGCCGAACTCGGGTCGGCCATCGCTGCCTCGGCAGCGAAGCGCGACAGTGCGAACGGTTCGATGAGCGGCGCCGACCCGGTGGCCAGCAACCGGGCCAACTGCTCGCCGCCGGCCGGGATGGCCTTGAAGCCCCACGTGCCCCAACCAGTGGAGATCATGAAGCCGTCGACACCGGTGTGACCGATGATCGGCGAGAAGTCGGTGCTGACGTCACAGATGCCCGCCCACGAACGCAGGATGCGCAGGTTGGCCATGAACGGCAGCAAGGTGACGACCTTCTTCGAACACGCCTGCAGATAGCTGAACGACGTCGCCTGCCGGTAGCTGGCGAAGCGGTCGAACTCGGCGCCGATGAGCATCTGCCCGCGAGGTGTCTGGCTCACGTAGAACACCAGATCACTGCTGGAGATGATCGGGGCGAGGTACTGCGAGTAGGCGTTGGTGACGAACGCCTGCAGCGCGTGCGTGCGAATGGGAATGCGCACGCCAGCCCAGTTCGCCACCGTCGTGGCATGGCCGCCCACGGCCGAGATGACGGTGCCCGCGGAGATGTCGCCCTTCGGTGTGCGCACACCGATGACGCGGTCACCCGACTTGACGAGTCCGGTGACCGGCGTGTGCTGGAACACGTGCACGCCCGCACGCAGTGCCCCCTGCGCGTATGCCCACACCACCCGGTCGTGACGGGCGGTGGCACCCTCGTGGTGGTAGCTCGCGCCCACCACCGGGTAACGGCCGCCGCCCGTGATGTCGAGTTGCGGGCACAGACGCTGCACCTCGTCGGGGCCGATGTAGTCGGTCTTGGCACCCATCGCCTGGTTCATGAGCGCACGGGTCTGCTCGGTGCGCGCGCTCATCACCGAGTGGGCCATCCAGATCTGACCCTTCTGGTTGTGCATGATCCAGCAGCCGGTCTCGGCCTCGAGCGTCTGGTACATCTCGAGGCTGTGCTGGTAGAACGCCACGCTCTCCGGGATGCCGTAGTTGCTGCGGATGATCGTGGTGTTGCGGCCCGAGTTGCCCGAGCCGATGAAGCCGGCATCGAGCACACACACGTTGGTGATGCCGTGTCGGGTGGCGAGGTGATATGCGGTCGACAGTCCGTGGCCGCCGGCGCCGATGATCACGACGTCGTAGGCGGGCTTCGGGTCACCGACCTGCCACGGAAGGTCGAGCAGGGTCTCGACGAACTCGTTCATGCGAGGCGATCCTCCAGTTCGTGACGGGCGGCGCAACCGACGAGCAGCAGCGCAGACCCATCGGCATGCAGCACCAACTTCGCCGGCACGCCGGCGATCTGCCCCTGCGCCAGCGCCGGGCGGTGGTGCGGCAGGCTCCACTCGATGTGGTGCAGCGCGATGCGGTCGACGTCGTCGGCCCCGAGCCGCGCCGCCGAGAAGCCGCGCTCGATGGCGATGATCGCGTGCGGGTCGGCTGGCACCGTGGGCTCGGCCTCACCGATGAGGAACACGTCGTCGGGCGAGATGCGCACCGCCTGCGAGCCCGCAGGCCACGGTGCCGAGTCGAGCGCCGTCGGCTCGGCGATGATGCGCCAACCGGGCAGCGTGGCGAACGTGATGGGTTCACATGCGGGCACGGGCGCCCTCCTTGTCGTAGAACGGCACCGGGCTGACACGGGCCGGCCTGCCGTCGATCTCGACCACGTCACGGTGCGGCAGTCGCTTCTGCCAGCCGAGCAGCACCGCGTGGCCGAACATCGGGGAGTTCCAGCTCGAGGTGACATGGCCACCTCGTCGTCGACCCGGATCACGCTGCCCTCGAGCGGGGCCGGGCCATCCATGGTGAAGCCGAACAGGCGGCGCTCGTCGGTGAGCGAGGCCGTGCGGAGCAGCGCATCGCGGCCCACGAACGCCGGCTTCTCCAGCTTCACCGCCAGTCCATGTTGACGCGCCGCGGCGTGCTGTCGAGTTCGGTGTCCTGGCCGACGATGATGTGGCCCTTCTCGAGACGCATGCCGAACAGCGCCTGCAGGCCGTGCGGCTTGATGCCGAGCGGCCGACCGAG
>JBJTXX010000513.1:0-3381 GCA_046082485.1 Actinomycetota bacterium | reverse complement strand
CCGTTCCTGACGATCCCGACGGTCCGCGACGACCCGCCGGACAGGGCCGATAGCGTCTAGGCCCGCATGCCGACCACCGACCCCCGGATGCTCGACGACATCGTGAAGGCCTACGACGTCCGAGGCACCGTGCCCGACCAGATGAACGCCGATGTGGCGCATGCGCTCGGCGTGGCGTTCGCACGGTTCTGTGGCGCACCCCGGGTGCTGGTGGGCCGCGACATGCGGCCCTCGGGCACGGAGTTGGTGGATGCGTTCTCCCGGGGTGTGATCGAGCAGGGTGCCGATGTCGTCGACCTCGGCCTTGCCAGCACCGACCTCGTCTACTTCGCCGCGGGCACGCTCGACGCCCCGGCGGCGATGTTCACTGCGTCGCACAACCCGGCCCAGTACAACGGCGTGAAGTTCTGTCTCTCGGGCGCGCGGCCCGTCGGTCAGGACACCGGACTCCCGGAGGTCAAGGCCATCGCGGCCGACGTGCTGCGCGGGCAAGGGCCACTTGCGGCCGCCACGCCGGGTTCGGCGACCACCCGCAACCTGCTGGGCGCGTTCGCCGATCACGTCGTGTCGTTCGTCGACGTGGCCTCCATCAGGCCGCTGCGTGTCGTGGCAGACACGGCGAACGGCATGGGTGGTCTGGTGGTGCCGGCGGTGTTCGAGCGCATTCCACAGGTGACGCTCGAGGTCATGTATGGCGAACTCGACGGCACGTTCCCGAACCACCCCGCCGACCCCCTGCAGCCCGCCAACCAACGGGACCTGCAGGCGCGGGTGGTGGCTGGTGGCTTCGACGTGGGGCTTGCCTTCGACGGCGACGCGGACCGCGTGTTCGTGGTCGACGAGCAGGGCAGGGGCCTGAGTGGCTCCACCACCACGGCGATCCTCGCCGCGGGTGTGCTGCGCACGAACCCGGGTGCCACCGTGCTGCACAACCTGATCTGCTCGAGGGCCGTGCCCGAGGTGGTGCGCGAGCACGGCGGCGTGCCGGTGCGCACCAAGGTGGGGCACAGCTTCATCAAGCAGGAGATGCAGCGCACGGGCGCCGTGTTCGGCGGCGAGCACTCGGCGCACTACTACTTCCTCGACAACTTCCGCGCCGACAGCGGACTGATCGCCAGCGTGCTGGTGCTCGGCGAACTGAGCGTCTCGGGCTCCGAACTCTCGGTGCTGCGCAAGCCGTACGAGCGCTACTCGTCGAGCGGCGAGATCAACACCCACGTCGATGACGTGGCCGCCGTCATCCAGCACGTTGCAGCCCGTTTCGGCGGTTTCGAGCAGGACTTCCTCGACGGACTCAGCGTGAACTGTGGCGACTGGTGGTTCAACCTTCGCCCCTCCAACACCGAACCACTGCTGCGCCTGAACCTCGAGGCCGCCGACCGCGACTCGTGCGACCAACACGTGGCAGAGTTGCTGTCGCTGATCACCAGCCTCTAGCCCCAGGAGAATCCCCATGGCACTCGACACCCGACTGCTCGCCGTGTTGGCCTGCCCGGTCGACAAGGGCCCGCTGTACTACCTGGGCGACGACGCTGGCCTGTACAACCCCCGGCTGCGTCGCCGTTACGTGGTGCGCGAGGGAATCCCCGTGATGCTGCCCGACGAGGCGGAGACCGTGAGCGCCGAGGAAGCAGCGGGTCTCGACGCACGGATCGCGTCGGGTGAACTGACCCCCACGTTCGCTGCCCGCGGCTGACCCGACCCGTTCCGGCGTCGCTGGTAGCGTCGAACCCGTGAAGCGGTCCGGCCTCGCCCGAGTCGCGGCATTGGCCGCCGTTCTCGCCGGCATGGTCGTGCTCGCGCCCTCGCCGGTCACCCCGGTCTCGGCAGCCTGCACGCTGTGTGCGGGTGGCGAGTACCATCCGGTGACACCGGCCCGCATCTTCGACACCCGCGATGCGGCACTGAACGGCGGTGCCGGCCCGGTGAACGATGTCGCCCCGAACGGCGCCAAGGCCATCGGACCCACCAGTCCGTCGTTCGATGTCGACCTGTTCGGGCTCGCGAATGCCGGATACCAGCACCCATGGCTGCCGGGCGGCACCGCGACCTCCGACGTGCTGGCCGCCGTGGCGGGAATCACCGTGCAGGCGCCCACCAGCAACGGTTACGTGGCGGTGCACCCTCCCGGCGCCCCGCCCGCCGTCACCTCCGCGGTCGTCAACTACCAGACGGGGCGAACGGTCTCCGGGCTCGCGATCCTGAGGCCCGGGGCCGACGGCATGCTCACGGTCCGTCTGTTCGGTGTCGCCGCGGGCACCGCCCACGTCTACGTCGACGTCTTCGGGTGGTTGTCCACCAGCTCCTACACCGCCGGCACTCCGGGCGACGACACCGATGAGCGCGGCGCCCGGCTCATCCCGGTCGATCCGGTCCGCATCCTCGACACGCGCAACGACGCGGCGCCCGACACCCCGCTCGGCCCCGGCGAGACCCGCCCGCTCACCGTGCGAGGCGCGACGAAGATCGACGACGCCGCGTTGATCGCCGTGCCCGACGACCCGAACGTGGTCGGTGTGCTGGCGAACCTCACCGTGGTGAACCCCACCGGGCTCTCCGCGGGGCAATACGGGGCGGTCGCGGTGCTGCCCGAGGCGCCCTCCGGGGTGCCCGAGACGGCGAACGCGGTCACGGCCACGTCGCCGTTCGTGAAGGGCACGCTGGTGATGGTGCCGGTCGGCGCCGACGGACGCGTGCACCTGTACAACAGCCTGGGCACCACCAACGTGGTGGTCGACGTGATGGGTTACCTGCTGAACGGCCAACCCGAGGCGACGCGCAACGGCAGGGTGGTGCCGCTCGTCGCGCCGTTCCGCGTGTTCGACACCCGCCAGGTGGCCTTCGGCGCAGTGGCGTTGGGGCAGGCCCAGTCGGAGGACTGGAGTTTCGCGGCGTTCAGCGCCAGCGTGAAGATCGGGGGTGTGTCAGTGGGCAACCAGATGGGCCTGCTCGGCAACCTCACCCAGGCCACGCTGTCGCGCGTCGCCCCCGCCGTGTCGGTGTCGCCCGGCTACCTGACGATGTTCCCCGCTCCGGCCACGGCAGGTGCGCCGCCGCTCATCGCCAACCTGAACACGATGGAGGGCACACCGGTGGGCAACCTCGCACTCGTGAAGTACGGGTCGCAGCAGGTGGTGCGGGTCTACAACGCCCGCGGCTACGCGCACTACGTGCTCGACGTGAATGCCGTGGTGCTGGCCGACTGACCCCCTAGGCTCTGGTTCGCTCGGGCTGTTCAGAGCGTCGCCAGTTGGCACCGGCCCGGTTCCCATCCAGTCTTCGTTCCCGGAGGAACCGTCATGTCGTCCATTGCCGCGCGCCGCGATTACCGCGTCGCAGATCTCTCGCTCGCACCGTTCGGCCGCAAGGAGATCCACCTCG
>JBJTXX010000512.1:0-2309 GCA_046082485.1 Actinomycetota bacterium | reverse complement strand
CTCCCCGCCCTACCCCGGGAGGATGTCGCGCCCTTTTCGGCGTGAACCCATGAAACGGGCGCGACATCCTCGGGGGGGGTGGCAGGGGAAGACGGTGTGAGCGGGCTCGTCGGAACGGCGCGAGGATCTCGCGGTGACCTCTCCCGACGACCTCATCGACGAAGCGCGGCGACACGCAACGGCCATCTGCTCCGCGCAGGTCGCCGAGTCGGGAGCGGCTTCGCATGACGAACTGCTGCGCGTGCTCGATCGCATCGGCGAAGACCCCAACCGCCTGTATGCGCTCTACCGCGTCCTCACCGGCGCGGTGGCGGCCATGGCGCTGGCTGCCGCCGATGACCTCGCTGCCGGCGAGCCCAACGTCCAACGGGCCTACGCGCTCACGATGGTTCGTGACGTGATCGCCAACCTCGAACTGGCGGCGCGCTGACCGGCTCGCTCAGCGCTTGTGCGCGACACCCTCGTACATCCGGCTCGCCCATTCGGGTCCGCGGTCTCGGTAGGAACGCACGGTCGACGTGTCGAAGCCCGCAGCGGCCACCAGTTCGGGAATGGGGCGGTCGAGGTGGCAGCCTCCGGCCAGTCGTCCCCACACCGGGCCGAGTGTCTGCTGTCGCCGGGCCGCCTTCGGATGGGGTGACTGCCCGTGTTCCACGAAGTGCAGGGCTCCACCCGGTCGCAGCACGCGATGCATCTCGCCCAGTGCCCGGCCCACATCGGGGATGGTGCACAGCGTCCAGGTCACCAGCACGTGGTCGACGCTCTGGTCGGCCAGCGGCAGTGTC
Organism: Actinomycetota bacterium; assembly: GCA_046082485.1. Lineage (GTDB taxonomy): Bacteria > Actinomycetota > Acidimicrobiia > Acidimicrobiales > Ilumatobacteraceae > UBA668. The sequence goes on along the minus strand of JBJTXX010000512.1, from coordinate 1,524 downwards.
TCGCCGTCGAGGCCGATGAACTCCACCGGCACCTTGCTGGCGGCGACTCGCCTCGCGGCCAGTTTGCGGCCGACCACCGCAGGGTCCACGGCGAACAGGCGGGTCACTGCGTCGGGCAGGTGCGGCACGTTGCGCCCCGAGCCGAAGCCCACCTCCAGCACCTCGCCGCTCAGCCCAGCGGCCACCCGTGCCCGCAGCGGGTCCACCGACCGGCCGAGGGCTCTGTCGATCGCCCGCGGCAGCACCTGATCCGTGTAGAAGCCCATCGGTGTCACACTACGACCCGACCGGGTCTCGTCCCGGTGCGCCGCAGGCATCACGCCGTGTGGCCAGACGCGCGTTGGGATCCATGTCATGAAACCTCCTGAACTCGATCCCGCCTTCAAGATTGCCGCCCGCGCCGCTGCCATCGAGTGGAAGGCCTCCACGAGCACGCTGCCCCCGGCTGCCCGCGAGCCCGGCGCCTACCGTCACTACACCTCGCTGCCGTTCTGCCTGCCGAAGCAATGCAGCGAGTTCAACCTGCTGCCCGCGGCGCGACCGGACGCCCTCTCGAGGTTCCGTGCGGCTGGTGTTCCGTGGCACGAAGGTGTGAGCGGAGGGCCCAGCAACCACCTGCTGAGTTCGCAGGTGCAGTGCGCCAATGCGCTCGCGCCCTTCGTCTCGTCGCCGGAAGCGCTGCGCCGCATGTTCGGCGGGTCGCTCGGCATCGCAGAGGTGCTGCCGTTCGGCGCTGTCGAGGGGCGCGTTGCGTTGTCACCCCACGACGCCACGGACCACGTGGTGTTCGAGTGGCAGGGCCTCGACAACCACCTCAGCGAGTGGAAGGGCACACCGACTCGTGGCAGCCAGGCCACCAGCGCCGATGCCGCCATGCGCTACCGGTCGATCGACGGCGCCATCGAGATGGCGCTCATCGAATGGAAGTACACCGAGAGCTACCCCTCGGGCGGCCTGAGCACTTCCGCCACATCCACTGCGACGCGACGCGAGCGCTACTGGCCCCACCTGTCTGCGGCCGATGGTCCCATCGAAATGGGATCACTGCAGTTCGAGGACCTCTTGGCCGAGCCGGTGTACCAACTGATGCGGCTGACGCTGCTCGCCCACTGCATCGAGACCGCCCACGAACAGGGAGTCGACAGGGTACGCGTGCTGTGCGTGTCGCCGGCGTCGAACGGCGCACTGCACGCCTCTCCGTGCACAGAGGGTTACCGAAAGGTGCTGGGAACGACTTCGTACCAGCACACGTTTCCCGCGCTGCTGCGTCAAGCCGACCGGCTGGTCTTCATGGACAGCGCTCGACTGGCCGACCCGACCCTGCCGCTCGGCGACGAGTTCCGCGCCCGCTACGCGCTCGGGTGACGGGAGCCGTCACTGTGCTCCTCCCGATTCCGTGTGCAGCGGCGTCGGCCTGTGGCCGAGAGCGGGTGACGGGAGCCGTCGCTGTGCTCCTCCCGATTCCGTGTGCAGCGGCGTCGGCCTGTGGCCGAGAGCGGGTGACGGGAGCCGTCGCTGTGCTCC
>JBJTXX010000511.1:0-16167 GCA_046082485.1 Actinomycetota bacterium | reverse complement strand
CGCAGGGGCGCGAGCAGGTCGCCGGGGACGCGGACCGCGACGGACGCGATGGTGGTGCCCGGAGCGCTGCCTGCGCCCGGGACTGCCTCGCTGTGCACCACCTCGCCGGCACCGGCGGCCTCGACCACCGCGGTCGCGCGTCGGGAGAGTTGGTCGATGGGTGCGGCCACCATCTGCCAGAAGGGAACGGTGGTGGCCGCGCTGCGATCGAGGTAGGCGAGGGCGGTCTGCTGCAGGGCCAGCAGCACATGGGCCCCGGGCCGCAGGGCGCGCGCCAGCGGGTGCTTCGCGCACGCCGACACCAGGGCCGCTGTGCCGGCGATGACACCGCTCTGGGGGCCACCCAGCAGCTTGTCGCCGCTGAAGGTGACCAGCGAGGCGCCCGCCGCGATGGTCTGCCGTGCCGCCGGCTCACCGGCCAGCCATGCAGGCGGCGGCCCGCCCAGCCACGGCGTGTTCGCATCGACCAGACCGCTGCCGATGTCGGCCACCACCGGCACGCCGAGCGTGGCCAGTTGCTCGACCGGCGTGTCCTCCACGAAGCCCTCGACGCGGTAGTTGCTGGGGTGCACCTTCAGCACCAGGGCGACATCTGCGTGCTTGCGGGCGAGTGCCTTCGAGTAGTCGGCCAGACGGGTGCGGTTCGTGGTGCCGACGTCGACGAGCAGGGCCCCCGACTGCTCCATCACCTCGGGCACGCGGAAGCCGCCGCCGATCTCCACGCTCTCGCCGCGGCTCACCAACACCTGCCGGCCGGGCGCGAGCGCGGCCAGCACCAGCAGCACCGCTGCGGCGTTGTTGTTGACGACCATCGCCGCCTCGGCGCCGCACAGTCGGGCCAGCAGGCCACCCACTGCGGCCTGGCGCGAGCCCCGCTCGCCGCTGGTGAGATCGAACTCGACGTTGATGGCCTGTGCCGGGTGCTGCAGGGCCACCGGGGCCCGGCCGAGGTTCGTGTGCAACAGCACGCCCGTTGCGTTCACGACGGGCGACAGCAGTAGCCGGGCCTGGTGCCGGGCGCGGGCGAGGGCGGCCTCGGTGCTCCAGTGCTCGGGCCCGGCTGCCACCGCCTCACGGGCGAGGTCGACGCACAGGGCGTGCGGCAATCCGCTTGCAGCCATGGCGCGTGCCAGTCGGTCGACGCTCGGTGGCCGCCCCGTGCCGCTCATGTGCATCACGGTACCCAAGCGGCCCACCCATCGGGGTCTCGGCCGGGGTCCTCCTGCGCGGAAACGCCCTAGAGTCGGCGGGATGCTGCCGGTGCCGATCGTCCTGCTCGACCCCGAACTGCCGCTGCCCGCCTATGCACACCCCGGCGATGCCGGCCTCGACCTGCGGGCCCGGGAGGACGGCGTGGTGGCGCCCGGTGGCGGTCGACTGCTGATGCCCACCGGCATCAGCATCGCCATCCCGCCCGGGCATGCGGGGTTCGTGCTGCCGCGCAGCGGCAACGCGCTGAACCACGGACTCACGGTGGCGAACGCTCCGGGTCTCATCGACGCCGCCTACCGCGGCGAGATCAAGGTGATCCTGCTGAACACCGACCCCACCGCCCCGTTCGAGGTGCGCTGCGGCGACCGCATCGCGCAGCTGGTGCTGCAGCGGGTGGAGGAAGTGCAGTGGCAGGTGGTGTCGTCGCTCGATGGCGACGACCGAGGCGGTGGCTTCGGCCACAGCGGGCGGGCCTGACATGGCGGCGCAGCCGTTCGTGCCGGATGCGTTCGAAGTGCCGCGCTCGCTGCGCGGCCCCGGCTTCGTGCTCGAACCACTCGGCCCTCAGCACAACGAGTCGGACCATCACGCGTGGGGCTCGTCGCTCGAGCACATCCGGTCGTCGCCCGGCTTCGACCCCGCCGACTGGGGTGGCGACTCGTGGCCGTACCCGATGACGGCGGAACAGAATCTGGCCGACCTGCAGATGCACGCGGGCGAATTCGAGAGGCGTGAGGCGTTCGCCTACACCGTTCTGGCCGACGACGGGCTGGCCGACGACGGGCTGGCCGATGGCAGTTCGGCCGAGGTCATCGGCTGCGTGTACATCGACCCCGATGTGCAAGCCGATGCCGATGCGATGGTGCGCAGCTGGGTGCGTGCCGACCGGGCGGAGCTCGATGTGGTGCTGGCGACCGCAATCCGGGACTGGCTGCAGGGCCTGTGGCCGTTCAGCACGGTGCGGTTCCCCGGCCGCGACCTGCGGGTCGGCTGACCCCTACCTCCAGGCGAACACCGGTTGCTCGAGGTGGTCGACGCGTTCGTCGATGCACCCTTCCAGCGCCACCCAGCGGAACTGCAGCAGCACCGCACCGGTGGGGGCGTGGATGAGATCCTTCCCGAGGGCCACCTGCACCACGGGCCGGTCGCTCTCGGGGATGGTGACGAACCGGGGTGAATCGGGCCGTTGCAGTTCGTGCAGGCCGATGCGGTAGACGTGGGCCACCTCGCCCGGGTCGGGTTGCAGTGGGGCCGCACCCTCGGCCCACATCACCACCGGAGTGATCACGTACCCCGAACGGCTCACGTAGTCGTCGAGCCGTCCCAGCACGTGCTCGTCGCCGAGCTGCAGGCCGAGTTCCTCGGCCAGTTCCCGCAGCGCGGTCTGCTCCGCGGTCTCACCCGGGTCGCATCGTCCGCCCGGCAGCGCCCATTGTCCGCCGTGACGGTGCAACGTCGCGGCCCGGCGGCACAGCAGGAACGACGCTCCGCCCGAGACTCCCGTGACACTGCCATCGAACCCGGTGGTGTCGCCCGGCACCGACTGCATCTCCTCCGGCGAGAACGCATACGGGTCCACGTCGTCGGCGCCTGCGTCGCTGTCCACCACCACCACGGCCACTGCGGCACGACGCAGATCGCCCTGCGGGGCAGCGCGCACCGTGTGCCTCGACAGGTTCGCCGCCATGAGTGTTCGCAGCGCGCCGTCGTGGGGGATCACGTCCACCACCCTACGCCCGAACCTCCGCCCCGTCCCGCCCCGCCCCGTCCCGCCCGCCCGAACCCCTCCCCCCGGGAGGATGTCGCACCCGTTTCGTCGTGCTGCGTCGAAACGGGCGCGACATCCTCGGGGGTGGGGGCAGAATTGGGGGCGTGGACCTGTCGGTTGCGGTGACCCCGCTGTACTTCGTCTCGATGGCGGCCGAGCGTCGGGCGCTGCGCCGGCGGGCCGAACAGCAGGGGCCGAGTGCCGCCGATTACGAGAAGGCCGACACCACGGCCAGTCTTGCGATGGGTGCGCTCAGCCTCACCACGCCCATCACCGCGCACCTGCTGTCGTACGCGGCGTTGCGGCGTGGGGCGAAGGGGCGGGTGGGCAAGGTGGTGCTGGGGGTGGCCCTGACCGCCGCAGCGGCCACCACCGTTGCCGACGTGGTGGCGCGCACCGCCGATGCCGCCACCGTGCACGGCCGGCGACTGCGCAAGAGGGCCCGCAGGGTCGCCGAGGTGGGTGGCGTGACCGCGGTCGTCGCCGGTGGCGCGGTGTTGACGGCGACGACGGCGTCGTTGACCACGACGCAGCGGATGTGGGCGACGGGTCGGCGTCGCGACCTTGGCAACGGCGCGGTGCCGTGGGCCGCGGCGATGCTGTGGTGGGACTTCGCGTACTACTGGAACCACCGGTTCCAGCACGAGGTGCGGGCGATGTGGGCCATCCACGTGCCTCACCACAGCAGCGAGCACTACAACCTGTCGACGGCCTTGCGTCAGCCCGTGGCGGGACCGCTCGGGGTGTGGGTGCCCTATGGTCTCGTCAGCAGGTTCGGGGTGCGGCCGGGCATCGTCGAGACGTCGCGGGCGCTGAACCTGATCTACCAGTACTGGATCCACACCGACACGATCCGCGCGCTCGGCCCGGCCGAGGAGGTGCTGAACACGCCGTCACACCACCGCGTGCACCACGGCAGCAACCAGCAGTACCTCGACCGCAACCACGCCGGCATCCTCATCGTGTGGGACCGACTGTTCGGCACGTTCCGGCGCGAACAGCCGGAGGCCGACCCCGTCGTGTACGGCCTCACCCGCAACATCGGCACCACGAACCTGTGGACGGTCTGCACCCACGAGTACCGCGACATGTTGCGCGACGTCGCCCACAGTGCGAACTGGCGCGACCGGCTGGGTTTCGTGCTGCGCGGCCCCGGCTGGGCGTCTGATCGGCGCGCCGTGCTGCAGCGCGACGCGGACGCTGCCTGACGCGGCTCAGCCCGCGATCGCTGTGCCGGTGCCGGCGCCGGTACCCACTGCCTGCTGGGCCTTGGTCACGCGGCCGAGGAACTCGAACAGCACCCGGTTGAACGTGGTGGCGTGCTCGACCATGAATCCGTGCGCGGCACCCGAGATGACGACCAGTTCGGCGTTGGGCATCCGGTCGGCGATCTCCTCGCTGTCGCCCCGTGGGGTGAGGATGTCCTGGTTGCCGACCAGCACGAGGGTGGGTGCGGTGACCTCGGCAAGTCGATCGGCCACGGTCTCGTCGACCTCCAGGATCGCCCGCACCTGCGACACGAAGGCGTGGGCGGTGCGGCCGAGTGCCAGCGGTCCCAGCCACCCGATCGCGGGCACCAGCCGACGGAACGAACGAGGACCGATCACCCATCGTGCCGCTTCGGCCGCCATGCTGCCCATGCCCTGCTCGCTGGCGGCGGTGGCCCAACCCTGCAGCAGTTCGCGCCGCCACGGATGGTTGCGGCAGGCGGTGCACGCAAGCGTGAGCGAACGCACCCGCTCGGGGTACTTCAGGCCGATGATCTGCGAGATGGCCCCGCCCATCGAGGCGCCGACCACGTGCGCCTGCTCTACACCGGCGGCATCGAGCACGGCGATTGCGTCGTCGGCCATCTGCTCGAGCGTGTAGTGACCGAAGGGCTTGTCGCTGCGACCGGCGCCGCGGTTGTCGAGGGCGATCACGCGGTAGCGGGTTGCAAGCGGCAGGCGTTGCATGTCCCAGCCGTGCTTGTCGGCCCCGAGGCCCTGGATCATCAGCACGGCCGGGGCGCTGGCGCGGCCCGTGACCTCATAGTGCAGGCGGATTCCGTCGGAGGCGAATGCGTACGGCACGTCAGCCCTCCGTGAACCAGTCGAGAGGGCTGAGGCCGGTCTGCAATCCGCCCATCCCGTCGAGCATGCGCTGCACGTGGTGCTGGGCCTGCTCGGCCAGTTCCACCTCGGCCAACGGGCCCTTGCGCCGACGCTTGGGCCGCACCTGCGGGCCCACCTCGGCGCGGGCGGTGCGGCCGATGGAACTGGTCAACAGCGCGAGCGGGAAGACCGGCGACTTGGTGACCACGGCGGCACCGATGAGGTGATGGTCGACCGACCCTGCGTGCCGTGGGTCGGTCGTGGGCGCGCAGGAGACGATGACCAACTCGTGGTGTTGCAGCGCGCTGCGCACCTCGTCCGGGCGCGACAGCAGCCCGCCGATGCGGCGCATCCACGGACCGAACGGAACGGTGTCGGGCCTGCCGACGAAACGAACCGGACGACCTGCGGCCTCGCCGAGCGCGAACGCAGCGGCGATCGAGTGCAGCGCCCAGCGGCGGCTGTTGCACACCAGCAGCGCCCCGCCCTTGGTGGGCAGGTGGTGCAGCCCGCCGACCGAGGTGTTCCAGCGCAGCCGCACGAACGGCATCAGTGCCTGCACCAGGTGGGGGTCGCGGCCGAAGTCGTCGACCGAATGCGCCGGCCAGTGACGCAGCGGCTCCGACAGCACCCTGCCGGCAGCAACCACGGCCCTCATCGGGAAGTCGATCACCTGACCGCTCATGCGACCTCCTGCACCCTGCCGACTCGCACGACGCTCTCCCACTGGTACAGGCGGTCGATCACCTCGGGAGTGGTGAGCCGCGGTTCGATGCCCAGCAGGTGGTGTGCCTTCGTGCCGTCGGCCAGCCGGCCGCGGTGCATCAACTCGATGACGTGCTCGGGGATCGGTGCACCCATGGCGCGGCTGATGCGTCGGGCGATCGCCCACTCGGGGCCGAGCAGGGGCATGGCCATGCGCTTGCCGCGCACGATGGCCTGTGCCGTGGTGATGGCTCCGCGGGCCACCACGTTCACCGGTTCGTCGAGGCGCTGCCGTGCAGCTGCCACGAATGCCCTCGCGGCGTCACCGTCCTCCACGACAGCGAACGGCGCGTCGGCCAAGAGGCTGAAGGGCACCACCGGCTGGCGCAGCAGTCGGCCGAGCGGGCTGGGCACGTGTTTGCCGAGCACCGGTGCGAGGCGCAGTTTGCCGACGGCGATGCCGACGCGGCGGCCGAGCTCGCGGGCGGACCGTTCGACGTTCGCGAGCATCCGACCGAACTCGCATGTCGGCTCGACGGGGCTGGCCTCGGTGGGACGCGTGGGTGCGTTGCGGCCGCGGCCGTACACCTCGACGCCGCTGCGCACCACCATCGACTCGAGCGCGGGACACTCGGCCGCAGCGCCGATGACCGCCGTGGTGTAATCGGCCGTGAACTGGCGGGCATGGGTCAGACCCGCCCGGGCGTCGGGCTCCCAGATGCTGAGGTTGATCACGACGTGCGGGTTGAACGAGGTGACCACGTCGACGATGCGGTCGCGCTGCGAGGCCTGCAGCAGGTGGAACTCGGCCCGGTGCAGACGGCGGCGCGGCGGGTCGACATCCACGCCCACCAACGAACCGACCCATGGCTCTGCCTCGAGCTTGGCGGCGACGAGCGAGCCGAGCTCGCTGCCCATACCGCTCACGAGGACGCGTTGGCCACGCATGTGTTGGAGGCTACTCCCGGAAGCGGTGTGTCGACCGGCTCAGGAGAGCACGGCGAAGCGGACGTGCACCTCGGCGGTGAGTTCGATCAGCCCGCCGCTCACCTGCACCTCGGGTGCGCCGCCCACCGCGTCGGACATCGCGACGCGGGCGTCGAGCTTCGGCGTGAGGTCCTCGCCCGGCCGCAACGGCACCTCGCTGATCACCTCGACCTCACCGAGCCGCAGGCCCAGCGCCTCGGTGTAGGCGGTAGCCCGCCGGCGGGCGTCGATCGCTGCCTCGGCCAGCAGCGCGTGCTGGGCGGGGTTCGAGCGATCGATGGCCCATGTGAGGCTGCGCACCGAGGCGGCGGCTGCATCGACGCCTTCGCGGATGACGGCGCCGACGTGCTCGATGTCGCGCAGTGTGACGGTGACGGCGGTGGAGGCACGGAAGCCCACCATCACGTGCTGGTTGTTCTTCCACTCGTAGTCCTCGCCGACGTGCACCCCCTCGGTGGCCCAGTCGGCGCGGCCGATGCCGCGCTGCTCGAGCATGGCGGCCAACTGCTGCGAGCGGGCCGCCACATCGGCGAGCGCGGCGGCAGCGTTCTTGGCGCGGTGGCTGACCTCGAGGCTCAGTTCGGCGCGATCGGGGGTGACGGAGGCTGCGGCGGTGCCGCGCACGGTGACGGAAGGCATGGGGGTAGTCTCACACGGCTCAAGAGCCCCCGTATTTCGGCCGATACCCGTCTGCCCGGACTTCGAGGTTCCGATGTTGCGCCACCCCCGCCCCCACAACCCCGGCAGTGCCATTCCCGCGACCGGCCGGTCACGGGCTCGCCGCGCCCTCCTGGCCGCAGCACTGTTGGCAGCGGTGCCGGTCGCCGGCTCGGCGGCTGCCACGCCGGTGGAGGCAGCGAGGCCTGCGTGCACCGGCCCCACCTACACCGTGGCGAAGGGCGACTTCTGGGCCCGCATCGCGAGCCAACGAGGGGTGCGGTTGGCAGACCTGCTGGCCGCGAATGCCGCCACCTCTGCGACGCTGATCTTCCCCGGGGACGTGTTGTGCCTGCCGGCGACACCGGCCACGACACCGGTCACGACGTCCCCCACCGCCACCCCCACCACCACTGCGCCGTCGCCTTCCACCACGGTTCCCGCCAAGCCGATGGTCATTCGGCAGTTCCCGGTGCAGGGTCGCTGCTGGTTCACCGACACCTGGGGCTCGGCACGCTCGGGCGGCCGCCTGCACGAGGGCGTCGACATCATCGCCAAGGCCGGACAGTTCGTGTACGCCGTCGATGACGGCACGCTCACCAAGCAGTACGTCGATGCACCCGGTTCGCTCGCCGGCAACGGGTGGCGCCTGCAGCGAGCCGACGGCACCCACTTCTTCTACGCGCATCTCAGCGCCTTCGCCGACGGACTCGCCGTGGGGTCCAGGGTGAGTGCCGGGCAGATCCTCGGCTACGTCGGTATGACCGGCAATGCAGGGGCGCCGCACCTGCACTTCGAGGTGCACCCCGGAGGTGGCGCGCCGATCAACCCCACGGCGATCGTGAAGGCGGTCGACGGCTGCAACGTCACCACGGTGCCCGCCCAGCCCGGCACCACACCGCCGACGACCACCGCCCCGTCGACAACGGTGCCGGTGACCACGAAGCCTCCCGTCACCACGAAGCCTCCCGTCACCACGCCCCCGGTCACCACCACGCCCCCGGTCACCACCGTGCCACCGACCACTGTCCCCGGCACGGTTCCACCGGGCCCGCCCCCGGCACCACAGCAGGCCACGTGGAGGTTCACCGCGCCGGTCTCCGGGCTCGACACCCGCGGCAAGCAATTGCAGCCGAACATCGCCCGCTCGGTGCAGGTCGAGGGTCTGGCGGGTGTGCCCACCGGAGTGAGTGGGGCCATGGTGCGCATCAACGTGCGCAACGCTGCTGCCCGCGGCAGCCTCACCGTTCACCCGTGCGGCGCCACGCCCTCCGGGGCCGCCACCCTGGGCTTCATGCCCGGACGACTGAATGCCACCACCACCACGGTGAAGGTGGTGAACGGCACCGTCTGCCTCACGGCGACCGCAGCAGTCGACGTGCGCCTCGACGTGGTTGCGGTGCAGTCGGGTGATGGCGTCGGCATGCAACCGGTCACGGCGACCCGGGCGATCGACACCCGATCGTCGGCACCGCTCGCCGCAGGTGGCACCAAGGTGGCCCTGCCGAAGGCGCTCGGTGCACCGAAGGGCACCAAGGCCGTCACGGCCACCATCACGCTGCTGAACCCCGCCGCGGCCGGCAGCATCGGAGTAGGCCCGTGCGGCGGCACGCCCTGGATCCTCACCTTCCCGCAGGTCGACTCGCAGGTGTTCTCGGCGGTGGTGCGCACCAACGACTCCGGCGTCTGCGTGTCGTCGAGTGTCGAGGTGCAGGTGGTGGTCGATGTCACGGGCGTGTGGAACGGCACCTCACCGGTCGCCCCGATTCCGCCGAAGCGCGTCTACGACTCGCGTCGCGGAACTGCCGTCACCACCAAGGGCGCGATGAGCCTGATCGACGTCCCGAAGGGTTCGACCCGCGCGGTGTTGAGCGTGTCGGCCATCGCCGGCCAGCAGGGGGGTGCGTTGTTCGTGTGGAACTGCCTGCAGCCCAAACCTGCCGCCGCAGCGGTGTCGGTCGGCGCGAATGCCATCAGCACCGCAACGGTGAGCCTCAATGTCTCGCCGGCCACGCTGTGCCTGATGTCGACGGGTTCGCTGCACGCGGTGGTCGATGTGGTGGGTGCCGGCTGAGAATCGCCGCCCGCCAGGGTTCGACCGTGACGCTCAGTTGAAGCCGCGGTCGTCCTGCTTCAGCGCAGTGTCCACCGACACCGCTGCGGCCACGACCATCGAGGCCAGCGGCTGCGACAGTTGCTCGTGCACCTGCACCACGTAGTTGTCGGCCGTGGTGAACAACGTGGTGGCGATGCCCTCGAACGTCTTGGTGATGCGGGCGACCTCACGGCCGGTGTGGTCCTCGATGCGGAAGTTCCACGCTCGCCAGTTCTCGGCCTTGATGCTGCCGTAGGTGTAGCCCCCGGCCTGCAGGTCGAAACGGATCTTGCCGAACACGTTCTCCTGCACGATGCGGCCGATCTCGCGGTCGCTGCCATCGCTGACCACCACGCTGCTCTTCATCAGCTTGGCCGGGCGGGTGAGCCGCAGCACCACCTGTCCGTTCGCGTCGGTGACCTCGTAGCGATGGGTGAGGAACTGGTCGTAACTCGTCAACAGGCGCACGGCCTTCTTGGCCGCGCCCTGCCCCACTTCGTTGACGGCACCGATGCGGCGGCCCTGAGCGTCGAAGATGCCGAACTGGTTGTTGAGCTCGATCACCTTGGCCTTCTGGTTCACCACCAGCACGGGCTCGGTGAACAGCGTGCCGCCGCCTTGGAAGGCGGCCTGTCCGACGTCGGCGCTGCGCCGTGTGCCGTCGCCGCTGACCTGGCGGCGGATGCGCTCCGGGTCGTCTTCCCGGCCGACCGTGAGTGCGCTGTCGATGGCGTCGAGCCGACTCTGCTGCACCGGCGGGTCGATGCCCTGCACTCCGTTGTTGCTGACGTGCTCGGTCCACTGCTGGCCGTCCCAGTAGCGGTACTGGTGCCGCCGCAGCGGGTCGGGGTGCCAGGCCGCGGGTGACTGGCTCATGTCAGCGCAGTTCGTGTGCCATGAGGATCACCTCACGGGCGAACGGGTCGAGCTGTCGCTTGGCGATGCGCTCGGTGAGGTTGATGGCCATCGACGGATCGTCGACCATGCGGCTCCAGCGGATGTAGCCACCGAGGATGCCGATCAGTCGGTCGTTGACCGTCTCGTTGTGGGCGATGACCTTGGTGCTCGTCTCGAGCAGTCCGTGCAGGTCGGTGTAGAAGCCGGTGAGCCACTCGCCGAGGTCGTCGACCCCGTTGAACGGGCGGTGCATGTACGGCATGCCGAGCTCGTCGTAGTTGTGCAGGTTGTGGGGCGCCGGGCTGATGCTGATGACCATCCCGAATCCGTTCTCGCGCAGCCAGATGATCTCTTCCTGACGGCGCACACGGCGATGGTTCTCGCCGTACCCACCCGGCCGCTCGCACACGGCCAACTTGTCTTTCATGAACCACGTGAAGTTGCGCGGGGTGATGCCCAGCGCCCACTTCCCGCGAAGCCTGGGGGGCATGCCGCCCACCTCCGTCATCGAGCAGTGAAACCGATGCGAGGTTACTCGCTCGCGAAGGGGTCTGCTTCCGGTCGCAGCACCAAACGTTGCGCGTGTCGGGTGACCCGTCGACCTGCTCCGACGTCGGTACCCAGGGCCTCGCCGCGTGCGACGGCGAGCACGCGTTCGATGGTGGCGGCGTCGGGCGGGTGGTCACCCGTGAGCCAGCGTCGCAGCGCACGCCGCGCGAGCGCGGGTGGGGCAGCGGCAATCGCGAGTGCATCGGTGGGGTCGAGCTCAGACGCTGCGGCGTCGAGGAAGTCGGAGTCGTCACGAGCGAGTGTGGCCTGTCGCACCAGCACCGGCACGGGGTCGCGCTGGGAGAGGTCCGCCATCGTCGGCAGCAACTCGTGCCGTACGCGGTTGCGGAGGTGACGCGGGTCGAGGTTCGAGGGGTCGTGCACCACCTGCAGGTCGAGGGCATCGCACAGCGCCACCGTGTCGCTGCGCCGCAGCGCCAAGAGTGGTCGCCGCGAGTCGGCGCGCATGCCGGCGATCCCGTTCAGCCCTGCACCGCGCAACAGGTTCAACAGCACGGTCTCGGCCTGGTCGTCGGCGGTGTGACCGGTGAGCACGTCGTGCGGCAGCGCGGCGTAGCGCGCAGTGCGAGCGCGAGCTTCCAGGTTCGGCCCGTCATCCACGTGCACGGCGACCGATCGGAAGTCGGCGCCGAGCACCCTCGCGCTCTTCGCCACGATGTCGGCCTCCTCGGCGGAGCCCGGGCGCAGGCCGTGGTCGACGTGCACGGCGGTCACTGCACACCCTGCGGCGATGGCGAGAGCCATCAGCGCCGTCGAGTCGCTGCCCCCCGAGACTGCGCAGGTGACCGCGGTGTCCGCGGCGGGGAACCGGCAGCGCGGCAGTAGCGCTGCCACGAGCGGGTGCTTGCGCAACGAGGACTCACCCACCGACCATCCCCATCCGGCGCAGCCACTGCTGTGGCGCCCGCACCTCGTCGAGGGTGGGCAACTGCGAGGTGCCCTGCCAGCAGCGGTCCACGGCTCGTGGGCCCCCCACGTGCTCCACGGCCTCGATGAATCGGGCACCGGCGGCGTACTGGTTGAGCTTTGCCTCGACGCCCGTCAGCCGCAGGACCGCCTTCGTGAGCGGACTGGTGGTGCGGCGTCGCTCGCGCAGGATGCGCTCGAACCTCTCGGCGTTGGGCACCATGTCGCCGGCGGCGCGGGTCATCGTGACGTCGCCGTGTCCCTCCAGCAGCGACATCAGGCCGCCGATGCTGGCCATCACCTCGCGCTGTTCGGGGGATGCGAGCAGACCCAACACGCCACCGTCGCGGACCTGGGCTGCGGCGTCGCGTCGGTTGCGCAGTGCGGAACGGATCGCATCGGCGAGCGCGGTGGGGTCGGGGTCGGCGAAACCGAGGCTTCGTTCCACGAGGCCGGCGAAGTGATCGCGCATCCACGGCACCCCGGTGAACTGGGCTCGGTGCGTCAGCTCGTGCAGCAGCACCCAGGTGCGGAACTCGGACGGGTCGAACCCGTAACGACGCTCGATGTCGGCGAGGTTCGGCGCCAGCAGGTACACGGCGTCGTCGTCGGGGGGCCGACCCAGCAGGGTGTCGTACTGGCCGAGCACCCGGGTGCTCATCCAGCCGAGCAACGCCCCCATCTCGGCACCGGCGACCTGGCGCGAGAGGGCACCGCTGCGACTGTTCCCGACCCGTTCGGCCCAGCGGTCCAGCAACGGCGCGAGCATCGTGCGGAACGACGCGAGGTTGGCGCGGATCCACTGCGGACGGTCCACGAAGTGCACGGTGGCGGAACCATGAGCGGGCACCAGACCGGTGACCGACTCGATGGCGCGTTCGATCTTCTCGACCGGCGCCGTGCTCACGTCACGCGCACCGACCGGCGCAGGACGCCGCGAACAGATGGCCAAGGCGACCCGTTCGGCGCGGTCCCAGTCGACGGGGCTGTGCGCCTCGGGCATCGCGTCGTCAGTCGTCGCGGCGCTGGCGCTTGCCGGGGTACTGCGGCGCGACGACCTGCTTGAGGTAGCCGGCGATCAGGGCGACGACGGAGAGGCCGCCGACGATCGCCAACAGCAGGCCCAACCAGAAGTGGAAGATGACACCGAGCATGAGGGCAGCGTAGCCAGTGTGGGATGGTTCCCGCCCATTCCCCCGACAGGATCGGCTCGACGAACAGCCGGACGGCCGGACGGCGGGCGTGCCGGGCCCCGTCAGCCGATGCTGCCGTCGCCGTCGAAGTCCTCCTGCAGGCACTGCTCGATGCGGGCCACGAGGCCGGCGGGCAGCTCGTCGTTGAGGCACTTGTCGCGGATCACCATGCGCAGTTCGGCATGGAAGTCGAGAGCCTGGGCGCAGTCGAGGCAGCCGCCGAGATGGCGGTGCACGAGGTCTTGCTGTTCGCCGGTCAGCTCACCGTCGAGGTATGTCTGCAGTTCGCGGAGTGTCTCTTCACATTCACTCATTGCTGGCGGCCTCTGACGGGGCGGACGTGGGAAGACTGGTGGAGCGGAACATGCCGCGCTCCGCGGCGTAGTCGGCCAACGTCTTCTGCATCTGTTTTCTTCCACGATGCAGGCGCGACATGACCGTGCCGATCGGGATGTCGAGCATCTCGGCGATCTCCTTGTACGAGAACTCCTCGACGTCGGCGAGCAGTACTGGCAGCCGGAAGTTCTCGGGCAGGTCCTCGAGCGCCTGCTTCACCTCGTCGTCGGTGAACCAGTCGAACAGGGTGTCCTCCGCGCTGCGCGACATCGGGTCCACGTCGGCGACGCGGCGGTAGAGGTAGAGGTCCTCGAGGTCGCCGAGTTCCTGTTGCTGTGGCCGGCGCTGCCTGGCCCGGTAGGTGTTGATGAAGCTGTTGGTGAGGATGCGGAACAGCCAGGCCCGCAGGTTCGTGCCTTCCTCGTACGTGTGGAAGCTGCGGTAGGCCCGCAGGAAGGTCTCCTGCACGAGGTCCTCGGCGTCGGCGTTGTTGCGGGTCATTCGCAGGGCCGCGCTGTACAACTGGGGCGCGTGCTGCATCGCCTGCTGTGCGAAAAGCTGCCGATCAGCCATCGACCCGACCCTAGTTCCGGCCCACCGTCGGGTTCCCGTCAGCTGTCGGTGCGGTGCTCGGCGACGAACGTGCCGACGGAGGCGACGAACCGTTCCAGCAGGTCGGCGAATTCGCGCAGCTCGGCGGTGCGGTACGAGCGCAGGATGTGCGTCATCAACTCGGTGCGGCGCTCGACCAGCACCTGTTGGACTCGCTCGCCCTCGGCGGTCAGTGCGACCTCCACGACCCGACGATCCGCGGCACTGGGTGTTCGCTGGGCCAGACCATTGCGTTCCAGTCGCTGCACGCTGCGGGTGAGGGTGGACGGATCGATGCCCAGCGCATCGGCGAGCTCGCTCATCCGCCAGCATGGGCGTTGCGACAGCATCTCGAGGGTGTCCATCTGGCCGTGCTCGACGGCCGCGACCACGCCGCCGTACAACCAGTCGCGCAGGGCCGAGCCCGCAGCGCCGCGACGGATCTGCCGCCACGACAGGCCGATGCGCACGGCGAGGTCGTACAGCTCGCGCTGGCGCGGGTCGGTGGGCACCTCAGTCATGGTGGGGGTTAGGGTAGCCACGATGAATACACCTGCCGGGTCGGAGCGCGCGGGCACCCCGCTCGATGCCCTGCAGGTGATGGCATCCAGCGAGGTCATGCTGACGCCGACGCTGCAGCACGTCGAGATGTACACGATGCGCGGGCTGCTGTCCCTCCTGTGGCACATCCCTCCCGCTGGCGTGCCACAGCAGCCCGGGGCAATGGTGCTGTGCGGTGGTGCGATGGGAGGTCTGCTCGGACCCGGCGACGCGTTGTACCACCGCCTCGGCGTGCGGTGGGCCGAACGTGGCGTGCCCGTGCTGCGGGTCTCGTACCGTCGACCCAACGACCTCGACCTGTGCTGCATCGATGCGGCGGCCGCAGCGCAGCTGGCCATCGGTGGGGCCGGTGCGGAGCGGGTGGTGCTGATGGGGCACAGCTTTGGTGGGGCGGTCGCGGTGCGCGTCGGGGTGGGACTGCGCGAGATGGTGGCGGCTGTGGTCACGTTCGCCACTCAGTCGGCCGGATGCGAGGTGGCAGGTGGCCTGCAGGGCCTGCCATTCCTGCTCTTCCATGGTGAGCGTGACGAGATCCTGCCCGTCGAGGCGAGCGAGATGGTGCGCACCATCGCCGGTTGCGGGGAACTGGTCCGGTTGCCGGGTGATGGTCACCTGCTGGCGCGCAGCGACGCGGTAATCCTCGAACGTCTCGAGGAATGGCTGCCCCCGTTGCTGACCGCTTCGTAGGCTGTGGCGATGCGGCGGGTCTGTGCGGTGGCAGCGGTGGCGCTGCTGACATCGGTCGCTGCCGCCTGCAGCGGCTCCGACGGCACCACCCAGTTGCCCACCACGCTGCCGGCCACGAAATGCGTGAGCGGCCCCGGTGACGGCGCGCCGACCGTCACCTTCACCGTGACAGACGCGGCCGACGGGTCAGCCGGGCTGTCAGCCGTCACCCAGGCGGGCCTGCTGGCGGGGCCCGTGCGTCTGGTGGTGCAGGCGGACGCCTCGAACGCGGATCTCACCGAGGTGCGGGTCACCTCCGGTGGCGCCGAGGTCGCGGTGGTGCGAGGGGTGCCGGCGGGTGACAGCTGTGCCGTGGACGTGGAATTGCCGGCCGGTCGCTACACCGCGACCTCCGGAGGCCGCTCCGTCGACTTCGACATCCTCCCCTGACCCCCGCGAACTCGAGTTCCTCGGGACAGGACCCGAGCGAACCCAAGTTCGCGCGGGCATTGGAGCCCAAGAAGGGAATCGAACCCTTGACCTACGCATTACGAGTGCGTTGCTCTACCGACTGAGCTACCTGGGCGCAGCAGCAGATGCTAGCGGCGGGGCCCTTGCCTGCCCACCCTCGGTTGTCAGGCCGAGAGCGAGGGCAGGTCGAGCAGCAGTGCCTGCAGCAGCAGCGGCTCGTTGGGGTTGCGGTCGAGTGCCTCCAGGGCCCGGTGGATGCGATGCACGGCACCCACGACCGAATCGGGCCTTCGAACCTCGCCGCGCACGAGGGCATCGCGGTAGGCGCCGGCCATGACGGTGAGGCCGCTGCGCAACTCGTCGGTGCGGTGCCGTCGCAGCTCGCGCTTGTGGCGCTCCTCGAGTTGTTTGCGACCGCTGCCCCGTTCGCCCGCGGCTGCGACCCGTTCCTCGAGGGCG
>JBJTXX010000510.1:0-1344 GCA_046082485.1 Actinomycetota bacterium | reverse complement strand
CACCGGCACCACCAGCCCGTCGGGCCAGATCTCGGGCGCTCGCTCGTCGAGCCTGTCGGGCACGGCCGGCACCACGCTGGCCTACGTGCCGTTCGCTCGTGACGCCCTCAGCTTCGGCTTCTACCGCAAGGCCGGCAGCCCGGTGACCTCGCTGTCGGTGGCTCAACTGCAGCAGATCTTCACCACCCAGGCCGGCGTCGACATCGACCCGGACGGTGCGGGCCCGCTGGCCGCCGTCAAGATCTTCGGCTGCGACATCCAGAGCGGCTCGGGCACCGGCCAGACCTGGCGCACGAAGATGCAGGGCACCTCGACCCCGCAGTTCACCGCCACCACGGTGTGCGACGACTACATCCCGGTCGGCGGCGGCACTGCCTTCGCTGCTGGTGCCCCCGGCGACTCGCAGGAGAACGACGGTGACGCCCTGGTGACCCGCGGCGACGCCGTGGACGCCCAGTACCCCGGCGCGCAGGTGATCATCGGCTTCTCGGTCGGTGGCTACATCGGCAAGGCCAACCTCGCTGCCCGGGGCGGCATGCCCACGACGGTCGGTATCGGCATCATCAGCGACATCGCCAGCGGTGTGAGCCCGATCGTGGACAACACCACCCCTGCATCGCCGGTCGCCAGCGACGGCACGGTCGGTCGTCCGAACCTGATCGGCAACACGTCGTTCTACGCCAGCAGCTACGGCCGTGACCTCTACAACGTGTTCCCCACTTCGGTGATCAACAGCGCCTTCGGCAACGACGCCCTGAAGCAGATCTTCAAGGACACCGACGCCACGGCGGCGAACAACGCCCTCATCTGCCAGACCTCTGCTGTGACCACCATCAAGAAGTTCGGCTTCCTCGACCTCGCGACCTGCGGCGACAGCACCTCCGTCATCCGCGGCGCCTGATCCGATCCTCGACCTTCAACCAACACACATCGAAAGGCTCTTTCCTTGAATCTCATCCGAAAGCCCATGCGGCTCGCCGCTGCGCTCGCCACGGTTGCCGTGGCAGCCGCCGGCCTGCTCGTCACGGGGTCCGCTCAGGCGGCCCCCCTGGCGGCGGGTACGGCATCGACCGGCACGCCCACCCTGTCGCCCACCAGTGGCGGCTCGGCCACCAACTTCACCATTGCGCTGCCGGCCGGCGCTGCGTGCCCCGGTGACGGCACTCCCGCCGGCGGCAACTACCGGTGGCAGACGTTCATCGTGTCGAACTCGCTCGATGCGTCGCAGTTGAGGTACGCCGGCGGCACCCCGTCGATCACCGGCGCTGGTGCCGGCACGGTGGTGCAGCCGCTGTTCAGCAGCGGTAACCCGATTGTCGACCAGAACCCGGCGCTCACGACGGG
>JBJTXX010000509.1:0-2005 GCA_046082485.1 Actinomycetota bacterium | reverse complement strand
CGATTCGACGCTGCCAGCCGTGCTCGGTGGGGCCGAAGAGGAAGGCTCGGTTGGTGCTAATGGTGGGTCTCCGGGTCCTTTGGTCTGAAGGGTGGGATCTCCGGCCTCAGGCCGCGAGTTCGAGAGTGTCGACCAACTGTCGCACGTGGAGGCCCCAGTCGTCGGGGTCGGTGCCTGCTGGCCGCAGTCGGCCGAGGACGTGCACCGCGGCGACACCGCCGGCGGCCCGGTGGTTCCGGCCAGCGGACCACACGGTGTCGTGGTTTTGGATGAGTTGCACGGTTGCGTTCACGGGGTCGTCGAGGCCGCGCAGGGCCGCGAGGTCGTAGACACAGATGTTCCACTCGGCGTGACCGCCGACGTCGGCGGCGGCTCGTGCCACGACCTCGCCCCAGCCGCGCTCGAAGTCGAGGATGGTCCCCGGGTCGTCGATCGAGGTCATCACGGTCGAAGTCTCGGGGAAGACGAAGCCGAGCCGTCGTCCGGTCAGGTCGCCGGCGATGGCCCGCAGCTCGCGGTGCAGCGACTCGGCGATGGCGTCGGGCCGGTAGGCGCGATCGTTGTCGCGCCGGAGGTCGATGCGGTGCGTGGCGGCCCGCGGCTTGTCGCTCGACGACGTGGATGCCCAGATCCAGTCGCTCGTGTCGTCCTGGGCGAACTGCTGCACATGGCTCAGCGGGTGCCGGTGGTCGGGGTCGAGCACGAGCACCACGTGACGCGGAGTGCGGCGGAGCGCAGTGGCCACCAGTCGATGCACACCGATGCCGAGGGCGTCGGCGAGGCGCGCCACCACGTCGATGGCCGGCGTGGGGGTTCTGGGGGCGCCCGCTTCGCGGGGGCGCTCCAGTGCAACGACGTACGGCTGGGAGATGCCGGCACGCCGCGACAGTTCGCGGGTGCTCCAGCCAAGCGCGACGCGGGCGGAGGCGAGGGCCGACGCGAACGCAACGGCATCGAACTCCCAGTTGCTGGGCACGATCGAGGGGATTGCTCGGCCGGTCACGGCCGATCACTATAGTGATCGTCCGTGACACTGGCAGGCACAGAGCAGAGGAACCCGGTGCCGACGGCACTGCGCAGCCCCTGGCCGGTGTTCGCCGTCGGTGTCTCGGTCTCGTGGGCCGGTCTCGTGATCCTGCACCTGAACGGTCGTGAACACGCGCACGGGTCGGGTTCACTGCTGCATCTCTCGACCACATGGGCACTCATGGCCCTGGCGATGATGGCGCCCACGGCGGTGCCGGTGCTGTCGTCGCTGCTCGACATCCTCCGCCGGAGGGCCGACCAGCGCTGGTGGGGGTTCCTGACCGGTTACCTCGTGGTGTGGGCGGGTTTCGCGCTCGTCGCGGCGACGCTGCAGTGGTGGCTGCTGGGCTTGGGTCTCGTCGATCGGCACGGGCAGGCCGGGCCGCGACTCTCCGCGGCGGTGCTGGTGGTGGCGGGTGCCTATCAGTTCAGCAACCTGAAGCAGCGTTGCCTCAGTGAGTGCGTGTCACCGATGACGTTCTTCCTGCGGCACTGGCGCGAGGGCACTGTCGGTGCCGTCCGGATGGGTCTGCGGCACGGCGCGACCTGCGTGGGATGCTGCTGGGCGCTGATGCTGCTGGGCTTCGTCGGGGGTCTGGCCTCCTGGTGGTTCATGCCGCTCGCCACCGCGCTGATGGTGGTCGAGAAGTTGCCGCGCCTCGGTCGTCGGGTCACCGTGCCGCTCGGCACGGTGCTGCTGGCAGCCGGGGTGATCGTGCTGTTGTTCGTCGACGCCCGCGGCCACGCTCACGCAGGCCAATTCATCGATCTCGGAAAGGAAATCCCATGGATCAGTGGTCCCTCGACGGTGAGTTGATCCTCAACTGCAACTGCACGGTCTTCTGCCCGTGCGTGATCTCGCTCGGCAAGCATCCGCCCACCGAGGGCTACTGCCAGGCCTGGGCGGGTGTGCGCATCGACAAGGGGCACTCGGGTAGCACCGACCTCTCGGGCCTCAACGTGGCGATGCTGCTCGACA
>JBJTXX010000508.1:0-10397 GCA_046082485.1 Actinomycetota bacterium | reverse complement strand
GTGCCCGGTGTCGCCACCGGCTCCACCGGAATGCCTTGGAGGGCGTGTTCGTGAACTTCGATCGCGTGGCTGCAGCGCCGATCTCGTGGGGTATCTGCGAGGCGCCGGGCTGGGGTCTGCAGATGTCGCCCGAGCGTGTGTTGGGCGAGATGCGCGACGCGGGCATCCGTGCGACCGAGCTCGGCGCCCTGGGGTGGCTGCCCACCGATGCTGCTGCGCTGCGAGTGATGCTGGCCGATCACGGTCTGGACCTGGTCGGCGGTTTCGTGCCGCTCGTGCTGCACCGGGCCGATCGCCGCGCCGAGATGGAAGCCGATGCACTCACTGCCGCCCGCACGCTGGCCGAGGGCGGCGGCACCTGCTTCGTCAGCGCCGCCGTCAGCAGCCACGAGTCATGGCAGCACCTCGACCTCGACGACGAGCAGTGGCGCACCCTGGTCGAGGGACTCGACATCGTCGAGCGCATCTGCGCCGACCATGGTCTGACGCAGGTGGTGCACCCGCACGTCAACACGCTCATCGAGACCGCCGCGGAGTTCGACCGTTTCCTGGCCGACAGCACCGTGCGCTTCTGCCTCGACACGGGCCACCTGTTCATCGGTGGGGCCGACCCGGTGGCCATCGCCCGCGACCACGCCGACCGTGTCGGCCTGGTGCACATCAAGGACGTCGATGCATCGGTGGCGGCACGCATGCGCGCCGGTGAGTTCGATCTCATGTCGGCAACCGTTGCCGGCCTGTTCCCTGCCGCCGGGCAGGGAGACGTGCCCATTGCCGCTGTCGTCGACCAGATGGAGGCGGCCGCGTTCACAGGTTGGTACGTCTTGGAGCAAGATGTAGCACTCACCGACGGGGAACCCCCCGCGGGTGAGGGCCCGGTCGTCGGGGTTCGCGTGAGCCTCGACTACCTCAAGTCGCTGGATGCGCCCGTCGCAGCCAGTTGAAACCGCCGGTTCGCCGGCACCCACCACACACTCCTAGAGGGGGAAACTCAATGAAGAAGAGCCGTTACCTGTTGGCTCCGCTCGCGGCCCTGGCCGTGTTCGCGGCTGCCTGCAGCGACAGCAAGACCACCAGCGAGACCTCGGCGAAGCCCGCCGAGACCACCGCTGCTCCGGAGACCAGCACCGCTGCGACCGACCCGGTCACCAGCGACAGCGTCGACGTGACCGAGGGCGAGGACGTGACCCTGGCCATCATCACCCACTGCGACGGTGGCGTGTTCTGGTCGGTGGCCCAGAAGGGTGCTGAGCAGGCGGGTGCCGACCTCGGCATCACCGTGCAGTACCAGGGCGCCAACAACGATGGTGCCGCTCAGGCGAAGATGATCGACGACGCGGTCGCCGCTGGCGTCGACGGCATCGCCGTCTCCCTGGCCGATCCGGGCGCCCTCGAGGCCTCGGTGAAGGCTGCCGTGGCCGCCGGCATCCCGGTGATCACCATGAACTCGGGCTCGGACCTGTTCAAGGAACTGGGTGCCATCACCCACGTCGGCCAGGACGAGACGGTTGCCGGCAACGGCGCCGGCGAGAAGTTCAAGGCTGCCGGCAAGAAGAAGCTGCTGTGCGTGATGCAGGAGCAGTCGAACGTCGGCCTCGAGGCCCGTTGCAACGGCGCCGAGGAGACCTTCGGCGGCGAGGTCGTGAAGCTCACGACCTCGGGCGACGCTGACCCGACCACCTCGCAGAGCGAGATCAAGGCCGCGCTCGATGCCGATGCCGACATCGACGCGATCTTCGCAACAGGCCCCATCGGTGCCGTGCTCGCCCGCGATGCGGTCAAGGAGCTCGGCCGCGACGTGGTGATCGGTGCAGTCGACCTCTCGACCGACCTCCTCGACGCGATCGAGGCCGGCGAGATCGCCTTCACCATCGACCAGCAGCAGTACCTGCAGGGCTACCTCTCGGTGGTCTTCCTGTACCTCAACAGCACCAACAAGAACACCGTTGGCGGCGGCCTGCCCGTCTACACCGGCCCCGGCTTCGTCACCGCCGACAACGTGTCGGCCGTGAAGGAACTGGTCGCCAAGGGCACTCGCTGAGTTCAGCACTGCCCGTCACCTGACGGGCGCAACGACGAAGGTGGCCGGGGGCGCAAGCCCCCGGCCACCCCGTTCGGGGGAATCGCCCACACGGGCTCTATGGTTCGCACACAGGGGGGACACTTATGACGGACCACACTTCTGTCGCCGGCGCGGCCGGCGACGAACGACTCACCTTCCGCGGGCCGGTGCAGCGCATGCTGATCTCGCCCGAGATCGGTGCCCTCATCGGCACGATCATGGTGTGGGCCCTGTTCTGGGCGACCAGCACCAAGTTCTCGACGGCGCCCACCACGGCCTCGTGGCTCGACGGCGCCGCACCGCTCGGCATCATGGCAGTGGCAGTGGCCCTGCTGATGATCGGCGGCGAATTCGACCTCTCCGCCGGCGTGATCACCGGCAGCACCGGAATCCTCGTCGGTCTCTTCGCCCAGAAGTTCATGGGTGATGGCGCCACCATGTGGCTGGCCGTCCCCATCGCCTTCCTGGCCGCCGCCCTCATCGGGTGGCTGAACGGCACGTTCGTGAACCGAACGGGCCTACCGAGTTTCATCGTAACCCTCGCCACGTTCTTCGTGCTGCGAGGCGTGAACCTGGTGTTCTCCAAGCGCATGGTCGACAAGGTGCTGGTGGAGAACATCGACGAGGTGAAGGACTTCGAACCCTTCCGCAAGGTGTTCGCCTCCACGCACGTCCTCGAGTCGTTCTCGCTGCGCGACACACTGCTGATCGTGCTGCCGCTGATCGGTGGCGTGCTGCTGGTCGCCGGTCTGCTCGAACAGTCGTTGGTGCGACGCGAGCGTCTCTCGACGAAGGGCCTGGCCCTTGGCTCTGTCGGTGCCGTCGCCGGCCTGCTCGGCCTCTGGATGCTGCACCACAGCGACGGCGTGGGAGCCAACTGGCTGTGGGGTGCGGTGGCGCTGGGCGGTGCCATCATCGCCACGGCGGGCTGGGCCGACGCCCGTTACGTGACGGGTGGCCGCCCCGGCGGCTGGATGGTGCCGGCCGCGCAGCGCCCGCTCGTGGCGGGTCTCGTGTGCACGGTGCTTGCGTTCGTGATCACCCGTTTCCTCGACGCCGAGCAGAAGCGCGTGCTGCTCTCGGTGCCCGCCCACGGGGTGAAGGTGCTGATCGGCCTGGCCGCAGCGGCGGCCGGTGCCGCAGTGTCTGCCCGTCTGGGTCTGCAGCGCCTGCGCGCCAACGTGGGAGGCGCCCTGCGATCGCGACTCACCGGGCCTCGACTGGTGTTCGTGGCGTTGGTGTCGGGCCTCGTCTCGCTGGTCGCAGTGCTGTCGTTCCTGCAGCTGTGCACCGAGCAGGGCTTCCGCTCGCTGGTGCAGGTGGGGCTGGGCGGTCTCGGCATCCTCGCCCTGCTCACCGCCAAGGGCATCGCTGCCCGTCAGAGCAGCAAGGCGCAACTGCTGGTTGCGGTCATCGCATCCGTGGCGGTCATGTTCAACGCCCTCGTGATCCGCCACGACGCGGGCTCGGAGCGTTTCCGTTCGGGATTCGTGGCGACCATGGCGATCTTCGCCGCCCTCGTGCTCGGCAACGCGATCGTGGAGTTGCGTCAGACGAAGCGCACGGCGCTCGACACCAAGGCCGACGGTCGGGGCCGTGTGCTGGCCTTCGCCGGTGTGGCGGTCACACTGCTCGGCATCGCCATTCGCCTGCTGTGGTCGGGTGCCCCCGTGCGTGTGTCGATCCTGTGGTGGATCATCGTGACGCTCGTTGCCGCCGCGGTGCTGGCACGCACCCGCTGGGGCAACTGGATCTTCGCCGTGGGTGGCAACAAGGACGCCGCCCGGGCCGTCGGTGTGCCGGTCGACCAGGTGAAGGTCGGCCTGTTCATGATGGTGTCGCTCGTCGGCTGCCTCGTGGGCATGATGACCGCACTGCGCTACACCTCGGTGGCTGCCAGTCAGGGCGTGGGCGAGGAGTTCGAGTACATCATCGCCGCGGTCGTGGGCGGGTGTCTGCTCACCGGCGGCTATGGCTCGGTCATCGGCGCATCGTTCGGCGCGATGATCTCGGCGATGCTCGCCACGGGCATTCCCGGTGCCCGCTGGAACACCGACAACAAGTACTTCTTCCTGGGTGCGGTGCTGTTCCTCGCCGTGCTCGTGAACCAGAAGGTCCGCAAGAAGGCACAGGAGGCCCGCTGATGGCTGCGTTGCTCGAACTCGTCGACATCTGCAAGTACTTCGGTAACGTCACCGCGTTGCAGGACGTCTCGACCCAGGTGGAGGCCGGCAAGGTGACCTGCGTGCTGGGCGACAACGGCGCCGGCAAGAGCACCTTCATCAAGGTGCTCAGCGGTGTGCACCAACAGACCAGCGGTGACTACCTCATCGACGGCTCCCCGGTGCGTTTCGGCTCGCCGCGCGATGCCCGAGCGGCTGGCATCGCCACCGTGTACCAGGACCTCGCGATGACACCGCTGATGAGCGTGTGGCGCAACTTCTTCCTCGGCTCCGAACCCGGCAAGGTCGGGATGTTCGACCGCGCATTCGCGAAGCGCACGGCCAAGGACGAACTGAAGAAGATGGGCATCGACATCCGCGACATCGACCAGCCGGTGGGCACGCTCTCCGGCGGTGAGCGGCAGTCGGTGGCCATCGCCCGAGCCGTGTACTTCGGTGCGCGGGTACTCATCCTCGACGAGCCCACCTCGGCGCTCGGCGTGCGCCAGAGCGGCGTGGTGCTGAAGTACATCCGTGCGGCGGCGGACCGCGGCCTCGGGGTGATCTTCATCACCCACAACCCCCACCACGCCTACCCCGTGGGCGACCGTTTCCTGCTGCTGAACCGTGGCCGCTCGCTGGGCGACTTCGCCAAGAGCGACATCAAGCTCGACGAACTGACCCGCCTGATGGCTGGCGGCGCCGAGCTGGAGGCGCTGCAGCACGAGCTGGGCGCTCGCTGACGCACCTTCGATGACAGCCCCCGAACTCGACCTCCTCACCATCGGACGCATCAGCGTCGACCTCTACGCGGAACAGCTGCACGTGCCGCTCGCCGAGGTGCGCACGTTCCGCAAATCGGTGGGAGGCACCGCGACGAACGTCGCCGTGGCCGCAGCCCGACTCGGCCACCGGGCCGCGGTGTTCACCAAGGTGGGTGACGACGCGTTCGGTGGCTACATCAAGCAGGCGCTGCGCGACACCTTCGGTGTCGACACGCGCTTCGTCGGCACCCACCCCACGCTGCGCACGCCCCTGGCCTTCGCCGAACTGCTCGACCCCGGCGACCCGACCATTGTCTTCTACCGCGAGCCCGCCGCGCCCGACATGACGATCGAGGCCGACGAGGTCGACA
Source organism: Actinomycetota bacterium (assembly GCA_046082485.1). Classification (GTDB taxonomy): domain Bacteria; phylum Actinomycetota; class Acidimicrobiia; order Acidimicrobiales; family Ilumatobacteraceae; genus UBA668. Next base: position 5,038 of record JBJTXX010000508.1, on the reverse strand, counting down.
TGGCGGTGGTGCGTTCGGTGCCGATCCTGTGGGTGCCGGCAGGCACGCTGGCATTCCAGCCGAGTCGCAATACCGTGATGACCGCACTGCGCGAGCGGGTGCGTCGCGAGCACACGATCATCGATCTCGACTGGCGCCCGGCGTTGTGGCACGGCGACGAGGCAGCGGCTTCCGCTGCGGTCGCCGAGGTGCTGCCGCTGGCGACCATGGCCATCGGCAATCGCGAGGAGTGCCGCATCGCCGTGGGCACCGCGGACCCTCATGAGGCAGCCGACCGCCTGCTGGGACTGGGTCTTTCCGCGGCGATCGTGAAGATGGGCGGTGACGGCGTGATGGTGGCGACGGCCGCTGGCGTGCGCACCCAGGTGCCGCCCCGCCGCGTCGAGGTGGTGTGCGGTCTCGGAGCAGGTGACGCATTCGGCGGTGCCATCTGCCACGGGCTGCTGAGTGGCTGGTCGCTGGTGCGTTGCGCGGAGGCCGGCAATGCCGCCGGTGCCATCGTGGCGAGCAGGCTGATGTGCGCCGACGACATGCCCACCGAGGCCGACATCGAGGGGATGCTGTCGAATGGCGCTGTCTGACCGACAGTGGCTCGACCTCATCGAGCAGCGTGCCACCGAACCCGACGCCGCCGCAGCGGCGATGCGCGGCCGGGCACGGCGCCCACTGCTGACCGACGGCCGGTTGTTCATCATCGCCGCCGACCACACCGCACGAGGTGCACTGGGCGTGGGCGACGACCCGTTCATCATGGCCGACCGTCGCCGCATGCTGGATGCGCTGCTGGTGGCGCTGTCGCACCCGGGCTGCGACGGTGTGCTGGGCAGCCCCGACGTGCTCGAGGAACTGGCGTTGCTGGGCGCGCTGGAGGGCAAGTTGGCCTTCGGAACCACCAACCGCGGCGGCATCCAAGGGGCAGCATGGGAACTCGACGACCGTCCCACTGCGTACGCGCCCGCCGACATGGTCGACCTCGGGCTCGACGGCGGCAAGATGCTGTTGCGCATCGCCTACGACGATGCCGGCACCGCGCCGACGCTCGAGTGGGCGGCCAGTGTGGTCAGCGAGTGCGCCCGGCTGCGCCTGCCGATGATGGTCGAGCCGCTGCCGTACCGGCACACGGGGCCGGTGGCACCGGGAACCGCGAAGTTGCTCGACGACGACGATGCCCTGCTGAGGGCGGTGGCCGTCGGCGCCGCACTCGGACACCACACCGCGTACACGTGGTTGAAGGTTCCGGCCGGCCGCAATCCGGCCCGCATGCTCAGTTGCACCACGTTGCCGGCCCTCATCCTCGGCGGCGCGCCGGGGCCCGACCCGGAGGCGACGTATGCCTCGTGGGAACGCGCCATGCAGGTGCCCAACGTGCGTGGCCTGGTGGTGGGCAGGGCACTGCTGTATCCCGCCGACGGTGACGTGCACGCCGCCATCGAGCGTGCGGTTCGGATCGTGAGGCCGGGGTGACGGCGCGGCTGCACCATCCGGCGCGGACGGTCGCGGCCGACGGGTTCGACGTGTTGCTCACGCCGGAGACCGCGGGATGGGGCTACAGCGGCCTGATGGTGCTGACGCTGCAGGCCGGTGAACGGCGTGAGTTGGTGCTCGACGGTGTGGAGGCCATGGTGTTGCCGCTCGGCATCACCGATCTGCGCGTCGAGATCGGCGACGAGTCGTTCGTGCTGCAGGGGCGCACCTCGGTGTTCGACCGGGTCTCCGATTTCGTGTACGCCCCGCTCGGCGCCACCCTGCGCCTCACGGCCTCGACGGCCGGGGATGTCGCGATCGCCACGGCCCGTTGCGAGCAGGTGCACCCCGCGGCGCGGTGCAGCGCCGCCGACGTGCAGGTCGACGTGTTCGGCGCCGGCCCAGCCACCCGGCAACGCAATGCCCTGATGGCCCCGGAGGCGTGGTCGGCTGCACACCGCCTGATGTGCGTGGAACTGCTGACACCCGACGGCAACTGGAGCAGCTACCCGCCGCACCGTCACGACGAGTCACCCGAGTACCCGGTGAACAACGAGGAGATCTACTTCTTCCGCATGGGCGCGCTCGAGGGCCGGGATGCCGCCGCGGCATTCGGCATGCACCGCACCTACACCCCCGAGGGCGACATCGACGAGAACGTGGTGGTGCGCGACGGCGACGTGTTCTGCGTGCCGCGTGGCTACCACGGCCCCTGCATCGCGGCGCCGGGCTACCCGATGTACTACCTGAACGTGCTGGCAGGCCCGAGTGGCGAGCGCAGCATGGCGTTCTGCGACGACCCCGCACACCACTGGGTGCGCGACACGTGGGCCGACATGGTCCGCGACCCGCGCGTTCCCATGACCGACCACCAAGGAAGGCGTACCCCATGAGCAAGCGCATCGGAATCGGCGTGATCGGCTTCGGCTGGATGGGTCAGGCCCACAGCCGCGGTTGTCGTCGTGCACCGTCGTACTTCCCGAACCGCGATTACGAACCCGATCTCGTGGTCGTGAGCGACACCGTTGCGGAGCGTCGTGACGACGCGGTGCGCTCGTTCGGGTTCCGCACCGCGGTCGAGGACTGGCACGACGTGATGTCGAACCCCGACGTCGAAGTGGTGTTCATCACGGCTCCCAACATGCTGCACGTCGAGATGGCCGAGGCAGCCGCCGCGGCCGGCAAGCACGTGTTCTGCGAGAAGCCGGTCGGTGGCACGCCGGCGCAGACGGTGCGTGCCGAGCAGGCGGCCCGCCATGCCGGCGTGATCACCGGCGTGGGCTACAACTACCGGTGGGCGCCACTCGTGCAGCACGCCCGACAGATGATCGCCGACGGCACCATCGGGAGTGTCACCAACTACTACGGCCGCTTCTACTCGATGTACGGCAGCGACCCGATGGGCCTGCTCTCGTGGCGATTCCTCGTCGATCAGGCAGGCCACGGTGTGAGCACCGACATCCTCAGCCATTCCGTCGACCTCGCCCACTACCTGGTCGGCCCCATCACGCGGGTGGTGGGCTCCGGTGAGACGTTCATCAAGCAACGCCCCCTGCCCTCCGGCAGCGGCACCCACTACGACCGTGGCAAGCCGGGCGACCCCACCGGGGAGGTCACCAACGAGGACTATGTCGGCATGATGTGCGTGTTCGGGAACGGTGCCCGGGGCACGTTCGAGGTGTGCCGCTCGGTGGTGGGCCCCGAGAGCCAGAACATGTTCGAGGTGTACGGCACCAAGGGCAGCATCCGCTGGAACTTCGAGAAGATGAACGAGCTGCAGGTGTACGTGGCCGCCGACCACCAGCACACCGGGTACACCACCGTGTACGGCGGCGACCGCTTCCCGCACCACGGCAACTTCGTGCCCGGCAGCGCCAACGGCATTGGCTTCGAGGACCTCGTCTGCATCGAGGATCACGAGTTCCTGCAGAGCGTTGCCGCAGGGCGCCAGCACGTGCCCGGGTTCGCCGAGGCACTGCAGTACGTGAGCGTGCAGCAGGCGGTGCTCGACAGTTGGGCCGATGGTCGTTGGCACGACGTGCCCGACATGAGGCAGGACTGATGGCCCGCCTCACCACGGCTCAGGCGCTCGTTCGCTATCTCATCGCCCAGCGCACCGTCATCGACGGTGTGGAGGTGCCGCTGTTCCCCGGGGTGTTCGGTATCTTCGGCCACGGCAACGTGGTGAGCCTCGGACACGCACTGCAGGAGGCCGGTGACGCACTGCCCACGTGGCGCGGCCAGAACGAACAGGGGATGGCCCTTGCAGCCATCGGCTACGCGAAGGCGGCACGACGCCGCCAGATCATGGTTGCCACCACCTCCATCGGCCCGGGTGCGCTGAACATGGTCACTGCCGCAGGCGTGGCGCACGCCAACCGTCTGCCGGTGCTGCTGCTGTGCGGCGACACCTTCGCCAGCCGTGTCCCCGACCCGGTGCTGCAGCAGGTCGAGCACTTCGGCGACCCCACCATCACCGTGAACGACGCGTTCAAGCCGGTGGTGCGCTACTGGGACCGCATCAACCGACCCGAGCAACTCATCCCGTCGCTGCCGCAGGCGGTGGCCACGATGCTCGACCCGGCCAACTGCGGGCCGGCGTTCCTGTCGCTGCCGCAGGATGTGCAGGCCGAGGCGTACGACTTCCCCGACGAGTGGTTCGCGGTCACTGTGCACCACCCGGTGCGGCCGCGGCCCGACGCCGGCCAACTGGCCGCTGCCGCCGACCTGCTGCGTGGGGCCCAGCGGCCGCTGATCGTGGCCGGTGGGGGAGTGCACTACTCGCAGGCCGAGGCAGCGCTCGCCCAGTTCGCCGAACGACACGGCATTCCCGTGGTCGAGACGGTGGCCGGCAAGGCGTCACTGCAGGCCTCGCACCCGTTGTACGGCGGGCCGCTCGGCGTGACGGGCAGCGAATCGGCCAACCAGCTCGCCGGTCGGGCGGACGTCGTCCTTGCTGTGGGCACCCGCCTCGGCGACTTCACCACCGGCTCGTGGACGGTGTTCAGCGACCCGGCGACGCGCATCATCGGCCTGAACGCGGCGTCGTTCGATGCGGGCAAGCACCGGTCGCAACCCTTGGTGGGCGATGTGGTCGCCACGCTGCCCGAGTTGTCGGTGCTGCTCGAGGGCATGCACGCCTCGGCCGAGTGGCGTGACGAACAGGCTCGCAACGTCGCCGGCTACCACGCCTACATCGACCGCATCGCCGCCCCAGACGCGGTCGGCCCCAATGGCCTGCCCACGTATGCCCAGGTGGTCGGCGTGGCGGACCGCAGTGCCCTGCCCGGCGATTACGCGCTCACTGCCGCAGGCGGTTTCCCCGGCGAGCTGAACAACGGCTGGCGTGCTCAGCACCTGAACAGCTTCGACTGCGAGTACGGCTTCTCGTGCATGGGCTACGAGATCAGCGGTGCTTGGGGCGCGAAGATGGCCCGCCCTGACGGCGAGGTCATCGTGTTCGTGGGCGACGGCTCGTACCTGATGATGAACAGCGACCTGTACTCCTCGGTGCTGAGCGGCCACAAACTGATTGTCATCGTGTGCGACAACGGAGGCTTCGCGGTGATCAATC
>JBJTXX010000507.1:0-7995 GCA_046082485.1 Actinomycetota bacterium | reverse complement strand
CGTGCGCCAGTTCGGCATCACGGTCGACTTCAACCCGAGCGGCTCGACCGCCGGCCGCAAGAACTTCCTGAACGGCACGGTCGACTACGCGGCCTCCGACATCTCGTTCCAGTTCAAGCCCGAGGACGGCTCCGCGCCCGAGAGCCCGGCCCCCGGCAGCTACGCCTACATGCCGATCACCGCCGGCGGCACGGCCTTCATGTACAACCTGAAGATCAACGGCAAGCCGGTGACGAACCTACGGCTGTCGGGCGAGAACGCCGTGAAGCTCTTCACCGGGAAGATCACGATGTGGAACGACCCTGCCATCCAGCAGGACAACCCCGGTCTGGTGATGCCCGCCAAGAAGGTGGTGCCGGTGGTGCGCTCCGACGGCTCGGGTTCGACGGCGCACCTCACCGAGTGGATGATCGAGAACCACAAGCCGCTGTGGGACGACTACTGCAAGCGCAGCGGGCGTGCCCCCGCCTGCGGCTTCACGTCGTTCTACCCGACCATCAGCGGCATGATCGCCCAGTCGGGCGACCTCGGTGTGGCGGGCTACGTGAGTCAGGGCTTCGCCGAGGGCGCCATCGGCTACGTGAACTACTCGTACGCGCTCAGCTCGCAGTTCCCCGTGGCCAAGGTGCTGAACAAGGCTGGCTTCTACACCGAGCCCACGCCGCAGAACGTGGCGGTGTCGTTGCTGAAGGCCAAGATCAACAAGAACGAGGCCGACCCCACGGTGTTCCTCACTCAGGACCTCTCGGGCGTGTACTCCGACAACGACCCCCGCAGTTACCAGCTGTCGTCGTACTCGTATCTCATCCTGCCGTTGCAGGTGGGTGGGCAGTTCAACGAGGCCAAGGGCAGGACCCTCGGCGCCTTCGCCTACTACGCCATGTGCCAGGGGCAGCAGCAGTCTGCGTCACTCGGCTACTCGCCGATGCCGATCAACCTCGTGCAGGCCAGCTTCGAGCAGATCTCGAGGATTCCCGGTGTCGTGGTGCAGGACATCAACATCCAGAACTGCAAGAACCCGACGTTCTCACCCGACGGCACCAACACCCTCGCGAAGACGGCACCGCAGCCGCAGGCATGCGACAAGACGGGTGGCGTGACGCAGTGCCCCGACGGCACGGGCGGCCTGAAGAAGGTGCCGACCGCGGTGAAGCCGGGCAACACCGGTGGCGGCGGAGCGGTTCCCACCACCACGATTGCCCAGGGCAGTGGTGGGCCGATCACGGGTTCGACGGTCGCGCCGGGCAGCACCATCCCGGGTGACACCACGCCCGTGCCGACCGACGCAACCGGCAGCACCATCGTCGACCCGGGCTCGACGGTGCCCGGTGAGACCGTTCCGGTCGATCCCGGCTCCGGTGGGGTGGTCGACCCCGGCACCCAGTGCGACCCCGACCTCGGCTGCGAGACGGCCGGTGGAGGCGTGTCCGGTGGCGAGGTGCAGGTGGGCCCGGTGACGCCGACGACGTTGAACCTGCCGACCGGTCAGGTCACGTCGTTCGTGCTGGTGTTGCTGGTGATTGCGTTGCTGCTGGGTGCCGTGCTGGTGCCGGCGTACGCGTGGCGGTGGTTCTCGTCGAGGAAGGCCGACGCGTGAACCCTTCGCGACGCCTGCTGCAGCGCATGGTGGCGATCCTCGCCGTCACCGCAGGTGTGGGACTGCTGGTCGGTCAGGCCGCAGCTCAGGCGGTGCCCGGCAAGCAGGGCACCGACACCTCACTGACCGACACGGAGTCGAAGGTGGTGGTGAGCGGCCGCGGTTCGTTCGCGTCGATGCAGTTCACCGTGAACCAGACGCAGAACCTCTCGACGCAGGCGATCTCGATCAAGTGGACCGGTGGTGAGCCGACGCAGCGCCGGTCCATCCGTTTCGGCGCACACTTCGTGCAGGTCTACCAGTGCTGGGGTGAGGACGACGGAGCGGTGCCCGGCAACCCCGGCCCGCCGCCCGAGCAGTGTCAGGCGGGTGCGTTCGGGAACAGTGCTGCCGGGGCACCGACCAGTCTGTTCGCGGATCCGATGGTCTACAGCCGCACCGTGTCGAGGGCCGGTTGGGCCACCGACAGTCCGAGCAACGGTGTGCTCGATGCCGCCGGTCTGAACCGTTGGCGTGTCTTCCGGGCGGTCGACGGCACCGAGGTGGGCGAGTCGATCAACCCGAACTACAACCCGTTCCTCGGCAGCACCTTCTGGCTGAACCCGTACTTCAACAGCATCACTACCAACGAGATCCCCGGTGGCGTGACGAACAGCGACGGCACCGGCGCCGAGTTGTTCCAGGTGTTGACCGGTGACGAGGCGCCCGGTCTCGGTTGCGGGAAGAAGTCTCTGGATGATGGGGCCGGTGGCCTGAAGGTGCCGAAGTGTTGGCTGGTGATCGTGCCGCGCAGCGATGTGGCCACGGAGAACGCCGGAACACCGTTCGCCAACTTCGGAGATTCCCTCGGGGTGGCGACGTCGCCGTTGGCCCCGGGGGCTTGGAAGAACCGGATTGCCATCCCGCTGCAGTTCAACCCGGTCGACTCGGCATGTGCGTTCTCCGAGACCGAACGACGGATCGCCGGGAACGAGATGGCGCTGTCCGCGGTGGCGAACTGGCAGCCGAAGTTGTGCGAGGCGGCGGGTGCTGCCCCGTTCTCGTATGCCCCGGTCGCCGACGGCACCGCCCGGTCGCTCATCACCTCGGGTGTGTCGGGCAGCGCCGGAATGGCGGTGATCGGTGAGCCGCTCGACACCTCGACGCTCGGTGCCGACAACCCGGCCGTCTATGCCCCGCTGACCCTGTCGGGCCTGACGATCGGCTTCAACATCGAACGAAGGGCCGACATCAAGGCACCGCCCGAGATGGAGGTATTGAACGGGGTGCGCGTCGCGACGATGAACCTCACTCCGCGACTGGTGGCGAAGCTGCTCACCCAGTCGTACGGTTCGCAGGTCTCGATCTACGGCACGCCGAGCGATGCCCTGCACGGTTTCGTTCGAACCAACCCGGCGCATCTTGCCCTCGACCCCGACTTCATTCGGTTCAACCCTGAGTTCGCGCTGCTGTACTTCACGCAGGGCCGCACGATGGGTGGCCTGCAACTCCCGGCAGGCAGCAGCGATGCAGCCATTGCCCTGTGGGAGTGGATCCTCGCCGACCCCGAGGCCAAGGCCTGGTTGGAGGGCACGCCCGACGAGTGGGGGATGACGGCGAACCCCTACTTCAACGCCAAGGCCGCCTCGAACCCCTCGAACGTCGAGTTCTACAACCCGGTTCCCAGCGCCTTCCCGAAGGCGGACCCGTTCTGCTACGAGGGCCCACCACAGGGTGCCGGAGGGAACGTGGTGCCGCCGTTGCTCTGCGGCACCGACTGGATGCCCTACTCGCGTGGCTTCCGCGAGACCGCGCAGGTGGCGAGGACAGCCAGCGACGGCGCGCGCATCGCCCAGAACGCCCTCGCCGAAGCGCCCTCTGCGGTGTGGGGTCGGGTCCAGCCGCAGGGCATCGGCGACCGTGCCGTGCTGTCGCTCACCGACACGCCGTCGGCGGCACAGTTCGGATTGCAGGTGGCCAAACTCAGTCGCGCCGGTGACAACGGTGCGACCCGTTCGTTCATCGCGCCCTCCGATACGTCGCTCGTCGCGGGCCTTGCCGGTCTCAAGGCCGACCCGGGTTCGGGGATGCTGCTCCCGGATCCTTCGCAGAGCGCGCCGGGTGGCTACCCGCTGACGATCGTCAACTACGCGGCGATCACCCCGCTCGCGCTCGACACCGCGTCGCGCAACGACTACGCCCGATTCATCGAGTACGCGGTCTCCGACGGGCAGGTGCCGGGCCTCGGTTTCGGCAAACTCCCGCGTGGCTACACCCCGTTGACGGGCAGCCTTCGCTCGGCGGCGACTTCGGCAGCGGCGAAGATCCGCACGCTGAAGCCCACACCCACCACGACGACGACCTACACCTACGGTCCGCCGGTCACCTACGACTACGGCGACAACAGCGGTGGCGGATTCACGTACGACACCCTGCCGATCGACACCACGCCGTTGCCGACCGAATCGTCGGTCGTCCCGGTGGATTCGTCGTCGAGCACCACCACCACGACCACCGTGGTGGGCGATGGCGGGGGGCCCACCAGCACGGTGCCCGCAGTGCTCACCCCCCAGGTGGACCCTCCCAGCAACCGTTACGCGGTGCTCGGTCTCGGGTTCCTCGCGATCGGTTCGGCACTGGCGGCGCTCGAGATCACGAAGCGGCCGCGCCGTGGTGTGTTGAAGGTCGAGACCATCGCAACGGGAGGTGCGGGGTCATGACCGGCGGTCGCATCGCAGTGATCGTCGTCGCGGTATCGGTTCTCGGCACATCGGGAGTGGCTCTGGCCACCGTGCCACCCGTCGAGTCGGTCGACACCTCGTCGATCACCGCACAGCGTGCCGGTGACGTGTCGTTGGTCGATGCGGATCGACGCGGTGCGGTGCTGTCCAAGGGTGGCAGCACCACCGAGTTCAGCCTCTCGCTGCCGGGAAAGGCCACCTGCCCCGGCGACAGTCGCAACGACAACTGGCGCGTGCAGACCTTCATCGTTCCCGCCGACGTCGACCCGGGCTCGATCCAGTACGGGCCGAATGGTCCGACGGGAACCCATCAGTGGGCGTTCCACGACACGGTCACGTCTCCGGTGATCGAGGGTCTGCTGGTGCCGAACGAGCAGCCCGGCACCGAGGCGCGGGTCGACACCTTTCCCCCGATGAGTTTCCGTGTCTTTCCCGTGGGGGAGATACCTCCCGGCTCGTATCGGGCCGGGGCAGCCTGCACCTGGTTCGGTGCCATCGGCCCGTACTGGGACACCGAGATGGTGTTCGCAGACGATCCCTCGGACGAGCCGGGCCGGCTGTCATGGGTCGTCCCCGGTGCGGCCGAGGGTGCCGAGGGTGGGTCGTCGTCCTCGTCGTCCTCTCCGCCCTGGAGCACCATCTTCGTGCTGATCGCCGTGCTGGCGTTCGGCTTCGCCTTCTTCCTCGGCCGCAAGCCAGGACACCCGAAGCGGTCGATCCGATGAAGCCGCGCCGACCATTCTCACCTGCCCCCGGCATCGCCGGGCCGCACCTGCAACAGGAGACCACCATGCACCGTTCATCGTTCCCGTCGTTCCTGCGGCGCCGCAGTTCGGCCGCAATCGCCGGGGTGGCGTTGTTCGCCACTCTCGGCGTGGTGGGCGCGGTCGATGCTGCGACGTCGGCCGGCAGCGTCACGCTCGTGAAGGGCGCCAACCCCGGGGCCGGAAGCGTGTTGACGGGCGGCGGCAGCGCGTTGCAGTTCGCCCTGCAGTTGCCGTCGGGCGCCGCCTGCACCGGCGACACGTCCACCGGTGGGTACCGCGTGCAGACCTTCATCGTGTCGAGCAACGTGACGGTGAGCGCGCTGACCTTCGACTCGGCCGGGCCCACGCCCAGTTCCACCGGCAGCACCGTGCGCCTCCCGCTCTTTGCCTCGGGCACCCCGTACATCGACGGGAACACCGCGGTGGGCAGTGGTGCGGTCACCGGGTTGCCGTCGTTCGATTTCGCGGTGTTCGGAAGCGGCGGACCGAGTGTGTTGCCGAATGGCACCTACACCCTCGGCGTCGCCTGCACGAAGGGCGCGGCCGGACCGACACAGGTCGACAAGTACTGGACCGCTCTGATCACCTTGACGGCCACGCCGTCCGACACCCCCTCCGGCATCACCTGGGTGGTGGGGTCGGGTACGCCGACACCGACCACCACGACCACCGCGGCGACCACCACGACCGCGGCGGCCACGACCACGACTGCTGGTGGCACCACCACGACCACGGCAACTTCCACGACGGTTGCCGGAGCCACGACCACCACGGCTGCGGCCACGACCACCACGACGGGCGGCACCACCTCCACGACCACTGATCCGTTGACCACCGACACCACCATCGATTCGGGTTCGGGCGGTCTGGTGGCCACCGGTTCGTCGCCCGTGCCGATGGTGCTGTGGGGTCTGCTGCTGCTGCTGCTCGGGCGGATCGTGGTGCTGGTGGCCCGCCCTGTGCGGGTGCGCCCGCCCGAGGGTCGATGAGCGCGTCGACCATCGATCGAACAACCGACGCGCCTGCACGCAGGGGGAGTCGTCGCGCCGGCCGGGCCGTGCTGCCCCCGCTGAGCCCGCGCCAGCAGTTGGTGCGAATCGTGCTGCTGATGCTGCTGGCGGCATCAGCAGGCATGGTGCTGCACCTCGTCGTGGTCAGTTCGCTGCAGCACGCCGCCAGCCAGCGCAACACCTTCGAGGTGTTCCGTGGCCAACTGGCGGCGGGAACGGCCGTCATCGGTCCGACCGACGACACCGGCAAGGCAGTGCCGCTCGGCACGGGTGTTGCGTATCTCGAGATCCCGCGACTCGACGTGCGCGAGGTGGTGCGTCTCGGCACCACCCCGGGTGTGCTGTTCGGCGGGCCCGGACTGCGCCGCGACACCCCGCTGCCCGGGCAGGTCGGAACCAGCGTCATCCTCGGTCGCCGGGCTGCCTACGGCGGGCCGTTCGCCGACATCTCGTCGCTGAAAGCCGGCGACGCGATCACTGTCACCACCGGTCAGGGCTTGTTCCAGTTCCAGGTACTCGGTGTCCGCAGGGCCGGCGACCCCGTTCCCCCGGCGCTCGCGAAGGGCAAGGCGCGGCTCAGCCTGGTGACTGCTGATGGGAGCGCGTTCGTGCCCAGCGGCGTGTTGCGGGTGGACGCCGATCTCGTCGGCGACGCCACCGGTGGCGCCCGGCCGGCAGTGGCGACCGGCGCCCTGCCGAGCGCCGAACAACCACTCGGCACCGACTCCAGCACCCTGTGGGCCCTGGCCCTCTGGCTGCAGGCGATGATCCTCGTGTCGGTGGCAGCGGTGTGGGCCTGGCATCGCTGGGGCCGGCCGCAGGCCTGGATCGTCTTCACCCCGATCGTGGCCTTCGTGGCGCTCGGCACCGCGGGCGAACTCACCCGACTCCTTCCCAACCTCCTCTGAAACGGAGCCTTCCCGTGCACACCGACCCCAACACGAGCCACCAGCCGTCCCACGACGGTGCCGCCTCGCAGTCGTTCCCGGGCTCGTACGTCGTGCAGGCCACTGGTCGGCCGGGCGACGCCGAGGTAATGGACCTCCAGCCAGCGACGGTGGAGGTGCTCGCCGACCGGGTGCGCGCGGTCGATGCAGGCGAGGACTGGGAGTGGCTCACACGCGACCTGACGAGGGTGGTGCACGGCGAGCCGGGTGGATGGACCCTTATGGAGGTGCCGGGGATCTCCGACTTCGGTGTACGCGTCCCCGCGGGTGACGTGGCACGGTTCCGCGCCGCGCTGGCGCCCATCTCCGGGGCGGAGATCGTGTTGCGTGGCGCTGCGCCTGCGCTTGCCGCCGCCGATGCCACCCCGACGGAGGCGAGCAGGCCCACTCTGCCGCCGCCCCCGCCGTTGTTCGTCGACACGCCATCTGCCACGGTCGCCCCGTTGGTGATCGATCGGCCTGCCGAGCCACTGCACACCGAGCCCGGCCAGTTGTCCGCGCTGGCCGGTATCGATGCCCGGAGCATCTCGGCGTGGTTCGGTTCGCGGCTCGTGCTCGAACGGGTGTCGCTGCACATGGAGGCCGGCAAGGTGACAGCGCTGATCGGCCCCTCGGGCTGCGGCAAGTCGACCTTCCTGCGCATCCTCAACCGGATGCACGAGATGATCCCCGGCGCGGCGATGGGCGGTGAGGTGTTGCTCGACGGGCACGACATCTACGACCCGAACCGCAAGCTCACCGACGCGCGCCGCGAGGTGGGCATGGTGTTCCAGAAACCCAACCCGTTCCCCGCGATGTCGATCTACGACAACGTGCTGGCCAGTTTCCGCCTCACCGGCACGAAGGCGTCGCAGGCGATGAAGGACGAGATCGTCGAGTCGTGCCTGGCGAAGGCCGGTCTGTGGACCGAGGTGAAGGACCGTCTGCGTCAACCCGGTGGTGGCCTGTCGGGCG
>JBJTXX010000506.1:0-693 GCA_046082485.1 Actinomycetota bacterium | reverse complement strand
CCGGCATGGTGATGAAGCCCGAACCGCTGTTCGCCAGCGTCGAGGCCGCCCAACCGCCCCGGCCGCTGCTGCTGCTCGGCCCCGGTGGGCGTCGATTCGACCAGGCGATGGCGCAGGAACTTGCCGATGGCGGCGGCTTCTCGTTGGTCTGCGGCCGCTACGAGGGCATCGACCACCGGGTGCGCGAGCACCTGGTGGACGCCGAGTTGAGTGTGGGCGACGTGGTGTTGAACGGGGGAGAAGTGGCCGCGTGCCTGGTGGTGGAGGCCGTGGTGCGGTTGCTGCCGGGTGCCATGGGCAACCAGGCCAGCCCGGTGAACGAGAGCTTCGGTGCACACGGCCTGCTCGAGGAACCCCAGTACACCCGCCCGGCTGACTTCCGGGGCTGGCAGGTGCCAGAGGTGTTGCGCAGCGGTGACCACGCCCGCATCGAGCGTTGGCGCAGGGCGCAGGCGCTGCATCGCACGCTGAAGTACCGTCCCGACCTCATCGACGCCCGTGGAGGCCTGACCGAAGTTGACCGGCGACTGTTGGAAGAGTTCCCCTCAGTCACCTATCCTTGAGCGTTCCCCGTAGCACCCCGAGAGAGTTCGCCATGAAGTCCACCGACATCGTTGACGCCCAGTACCTCCGCTCCGACATCCCGACCTTCGGTCCCGGCGATGAGGTGAAGGTGCACGTGAAGGTGGTCGA
>JBJTXX010000505.1:0-6286 GCA_046082485.1 Actinomycetota bacterium | reverse complement strand
CGCTCGCCCGCTGCTCTGGCGCGTGCCACTGCGGCGGGCACGCCGTAGGCCACCACGTTGCCGGGGAGGTCGCGCAGCACCACTGCGCCCGCCCCCACCACGGTGTGGTCGCCGACCGAACGGCCATGGATGACGGTCGCGCCGATTCCCACGGCCGTGCACGCCCCGATGGTGGTGCCGCCACCCACCACGGCACCGGGCGCCAGGCTGGCACCGTCGCCCAACACACTGTCGTGGTCGAGGCTGGCGCCGGTGTCCACCAGTGCGTGGGCGCCCAGCGTGCAGTCCACGCTCACGAGCGCGCCCGGCATCACCACCACTCCTCCGCCGAAGCCGGTACCGGGTGCCACGTGGGCGGCCGGGTGCACCACGTCGAGGAAGGGCAGGCCGGGCGCCGCAGCGGCGATGCGGGCGGCCACCGTCAGCCGCGCAAAGTTGTCGCCGATGCCCACCACTGCGGCTTCCACCCCGAGGCGGGTGATCAGGTCGGCGAGATCGGCCTCGGTTCCCAGCACCTCGTCGTGCCCCACCACCGTGCCGGCCGGCTTGTGCGTGTCGACGTAGCCGACCATCGTGTGGCCGAGGGCGCGCAGCGCGCCGGCCACCTTCTTGCCATGGCCGGAGGCACCTGCCACCACCACCCTCGACATCGCGCACCTCCTGTGGGCAGCGACTCTAGATGCGCAGGCTCACCCTTCGCAGCGGTCGATCAGCCCGGCCTGCAGTAGCTGTTCGAGCGCCTCCTCGAGCAGCGGTCGGTCTGCAGTGTCGCCGTCCAGGCCCAAGGCCTCACGAATGTCGACTGCATCGGCCGGCTCATCGAGCACAACCCACACCTGTGCTGCCAGGCCGGTCAGTTCCGCTGCCCCTGATCCAAGGTCGTCATCGACGCGCTGGGTGAGCACCATCCCTGGCACCACGCGCCACAGCACCCTCTGGCTGCGGCGGTAACGCCTCGGTGTGACGTCACCGCTCACGGCGCCATGTTTCCACGTCGGGGATGCTGGCGAGTTCGCCCGGAACGAACCTCGCACCGCCATCGCTGCGGGCCCGGCCATAGTCGCAATTCCCAGCCTGTTTCGGTTTCCTTGGGTCCACCGACCACCTCCGATGTCCAGAGGCCCACGTATAGGTCGGACCGGCCCATCCGCGCTGCCGATCAGTTTTCACGACGAGGTACAAGGAGTGGCATGGCCGACAACGTTGACTCAGCGGTGGTCGCGGGCTTCGGCGACGAGTGGACGCGGTTCAGCCAAGAGGGCCGCTCCGAAGCAGACCTGCGCGCCATCTTCGATCGCTACTTTGCTGTCTTCCCTTGGGACAGGATTCCGATGGATGCAGCGGGAGTCGACATCGGGTGTGGAAGCGGGCGATGGGCGCGATTCGTCGCACCGCGCTGCGGCCGACTGGTCTGCGTCGACCCCAGTCCAGCAGCACTCGGCGTCGCAAGGCAGAACCTGCAGCAGTTCCCCCATGTCGAGTTGACCGAGGCGTCGGCCGGTTCGCTGCCATTCCCCGCTGCCACGTTCGATTTCGGCTACTCCCTGGGAGTTCTCCATCACACGCCCGATCCTGCGGTTGGAATGCGCGATGCCGTGCGGGTTCTCAAACCCGGGGCACCATTTCTGGTGTATCTGTATTACGCGCTCGACAACCGGCCGCTGTGGTTCCGCCTGCTCTTCCGCGTCACCAATGGGGTTCGCATGGGCGTGAGCCGCCTGCCACACGGGGCCCGCTACGCGGTCAGCCAACTGCTAGCCCTTTTCGTGTACTGGCCACTCGCCCGAACGGCTCGGCTGCTCGAACGGCTGGGTCGAAATGCCGACCGAGTGCCCCTGTCGGGTTACCGGGACAAGCCGTTCTACGTGATGCGAACCGACGCACTCGATCGCTTCGGCACCCGGATCGAGTTCAGATTCACTCGCCAGCAGGTGATCGAGCTCATGCACGATGCCGGCCTCGCCGACGTCGAGGTCAGCCCCACCGCGCCCTACTGGTGCGCCGTCGGCTTCAAGCCCGCGCACGCTTGAGATCGCGTCCACACGCGCGGGCCGCCATTACGATCGGCTCGTGCGGCTTCTCTCCGTGTGCACCCACAATCGAACCCGTTCGGTGCTCACTGCTGGGCTGCTCGAGCACAAGTTGCGGAAGGCGGGGCTACAGCCGCTGGTTGCATCGGGTGGGTTCGGCCCGCCAGACATGCCCGCCACGCCGGAGACGGTCGAGTTGCTGCGTCGCATCGGTGTGGATGTCTCCGGCCACCTCAGTCAGCGGGCCACCGGCACGCTGGTGCGCGATGCCGATCTGATCATCGGCGCTGAGCGTCAGCACGTGGTGCGGCTGGTGGTGGAAGAGGGCGGCGATTTCCGGCGCATCTTCACCCTGCCCGAGTTGCGGATGCGGCTCGATGCGTTGGGTTCGATGCCGATTCCCGACCTAGCGGCAGCGCTCGACCTGCTCAACGAAGGCAGGCCCAGGGGCGGCGCCTACCTGCAGAACGACGTGCCCGAGGTGCACGACCCGACCGGTGGCCCACCGTCGGAGTGGGAACAGGCGTGGGTGTCGATCGACGGCGCCTGCACCCGTGTTGCGGCGTTCCTGCAACGTCTCGGCGACTGACACCATGTCCGAACGCCGCATCGACATTCAGGGGTTGCGCGGTGTCGCAGTCTCGGTGGTGGTGCTCTACCACGCTGGCCTGCTCTTCTCGGGCGGGTTCCTCGGCGTCGACATGTTCTTCGCCATCTCAGGCTTCGTGATCACGGCCTCGCTCACAAGAGAAGCACGCGGCACTGGCCGATTCTCGCTCCGCAACTTCTACGGGCGAAGGGCACGACGCCTTCTGCCTGCATCGGCACTCGCCATCGCCTTCACGGTTGCCCTCTCGACACTGTTCGCTGCGCACACCGCGGCGCGCTGGACTGCCCACAGCGCGCTCGCTGCACTCGTTTTCAACGCGAATCACTACCTTGCGCTGTTCGGCACCGACGGCGGCTACTTCGGGGCCGATGCCCAGTCCAACCCGCTGCTGCACCTCTGGTCGCTCTCCGTCGAAGAGCAGTTCTACTTCGTGTTCCCGGCTCTGCTGATGTGGGTGTGGGCCCGCTCGCGACGTCGTCCAGCGACGGCACTCAAATTGCTCGGAGTGGTAGCGGCGGCGTCACTGGCCTGTCACGTATACCTCGCCCACATCGCGCCGGGTGTCGCTGCACCTACGTGGTCGTTCTACCTCGCGCCCGCCCGCGCCTGGGAGTTTCTGGCAGGCGTTCTGGCGGCCATTGCCGTGGACCGCGGGTTTCGAATCGGTGGTCGTTGGAAGCCTGGCCTGAACACGGCTGCCTTGCTCACGGTTGTCGCCGTCTCGCTGATGCTCGACAACCCGAGCGCCAGTCGGGTGCTCGGTCCCTTCCTCGCAGTGACCGCAACGACCGTGTTGCTGATCAGCGGGGCGGAAGGGGCCTCACAACCAGCGGGCTTCTCGGCGACACGCCTCCTGCAGGCTCGACCGCTCGTGGTCGTGGGCGACATCAGCTACAGCTGGTATCTGTGGCACTGGCCCCTGATCGTCTTTGCGCACGCGACTTGGCCGTTCTCGCCGATCGCACGGCCGGTTGCAGCGCTGCTTTCCCTGCCGCCCGCATGGTTGTCCACACGTCTCATCGAGCAGCGGTTTCGTGGTCGTTCGGCGATGGACCGCAGACGAATGGGGATTCTCGTGGCGTCGAGCGTTGCACTGCCAGCGTTGGTTGCGGTCGGGCTGCGGCAGGCGGAACCGCAACTGGCAGCCTGGGGCGAGTCGGGCCAGTTCGCGCATCATCTCGACACCGCCAGCGGCTGCAATGACGATCGGCCACTGAGCATACGACCCACCGACTCCTGCATCTGGAACGACGAAGGAGCAAACGGCGAGATGCTCCTGATAGGCGATTCGAACGCGGGCCACTTCTCCGAGGCCGCGCTCTCTGCTGCCCAGCGGCACGGCTTGCGGCTGCGGATCGCCACGCTCGATTCCTGCCCCTTCGTGCAGTTGAGGGTCTTCCGGAACGGCGGTGTGGTCCACGGTTGCGAGCAGTTCGTGTCCGATGCACTCGCTTGGGCTCGTGCCAATCCAGTGCGCATCGTCGTCATGGCCTCCGCGAGCGACCTCTACATCGCTGACTCCGAGTTCGCCCTCGGCATGCCTGGATTGCCGCTTGCCACAGCCGCTGCCACGAAGGCTCGCTACTGGGAACAGGCCCTCACGAAGACCCTCACCGGCCTTCGGTCGGCGGGGGTTCGAACCCTGCTCATTCACCCAGTCCCGAAGTTCCCCACGCGGTGGTCACCGGCGGAGTGGTCCGGAGCGCGCTTCTGGATGGGCACGGACAGTCTCGACGAGCACATGAGCACTTCGGTCGCGCTTGCCCGCCAGTCGAGGGGCGCAGATCCGGAACGCAGGGTGCTGGACGCCACGGGCACCCCAGGCCTGGACCCGTTCACCTTTATGTGTCCAACACCCTCCTGCACTGTCACGCGCGATGGCGCGGTGTGGTTCAGGGACTCACGACACATCAGCGTGAGTGCATCCGAGTCGTTCGGTACCACCCTGAGTGCGGCCGTGGAAGAGGCCCTCACCGTCTAACGAGATCTTGCCGACCGCCCCGGAATTCGCACGATCACCGCTTTCGACGTGGACCGGACATCCGGCCGACGAGTTCCTCGCGAAGACGTTCTTGTGCCAACCTTGGGCCCGATAAATCCAGCAAAGCGTGCGACAGCCCTGCTCGGGCACGTTCCAATCCTTCGTGCAAGGTAAGCGGATGGACCCCCTCGCGGTTCGTTCCGAGGCAATAGTCATCAAACTTGAACCGACCCCCGCTCATATCTGCGTGGGGGATCAGCCAGAGAGCCGGGATACCGAGAGCCTCAGCAAAGATGATGCCGTGCAGGGAGGACGACAGCACCGCCCGGCAACGTCTAAGGGCGTCGAGGAACTCTGCCGGTGCAGCTCGCACATCGAGCAGCACCACATCCTCATGCGCGGCAGCGGCAGAGACGAGGCCCTGATCGACATAGTGCGCGACCACCCCAATACGGTTACTCCCCGGCACCTTTGCCTCGAGGCCGGGATCGATACAACAGATCACATCCCTCAGCAACAATCCCGGGTCTCCGTACAGCTCGGGTACGTTTCGTGGACCGAGGCACCGTCTGGTGAGAGGACCGCGAACCCAGGCCACCGCTGCACCTTTCGGCAATTCAACATGATCAGGCCGGATTGCACCGCTTCCCGCAACCACATCGCCAGCTTGAATGCGATGGATGATACTGCCCAATCCCAACACCTTACCCTTGAACCCACTACTCACCCACTGACTTCGCTGCCCCAGTGATGCACACACGAAAACCGGTGAGAGCGCGTCGCCGACATTGGGTTCGGCCCGGTACCAATACTGAGCTACGGCGCCTCCCGCAAGGTGGGGTGGCCGTCGTCCCGCGGCCCGACGCCCCGCCCGAAGCACCCCTTCGACGACCCGCTGCTGTCCCCGCACCAAGAACACGGTAACCACACCGCGGAGGAGCAGCAAGAACCGCGAGCGGTACCGCCCAAGCTTTGGATCTCAACTGCCGTGGATTCAAGAGCCGGCCGGGTACATCCCGTGGCAACGCACGCTGCACACACCGCCGATTCCGGCGCCTTGCCTCCGAACTAGCCTCGAAGCCGTGACCGTCGACGGCTCGGTGCTGGCCCCGTTCGACCGCATCGTCGCGGCGACCCCTGATGCCCTGGCCGTCATCGACGCCGACGGTACGCCCCTCACCTACCGGCAGTTGCGACAGGCCGCCGATCACTTCGCCGCCCGGTTGCCCATCGAGCCGGGCGAGATGGTGGGGCTGTCGATGCCGCGCTGCGCAAATCTGGTGGCGGCGATGGTGGGCATCGTTCGGGCCAGCGGCGTGTACGTGCCCTTCAGCGGCGACGAACCGCCGCAGCGACGTGCAGCCCTGCAAGCCCGGCTCGGCCTGCGCTACTGGGTCGATGGCGAGGTCTCGTGCCTCCGCGACGGAGAGCCACCGATCCTCGATGCGACGGCGTTCGGCACCGGCGACGACCTGCCGCTGTAGGCGATGTGGACCAGTGGCAGCACGGGTGACCCGAAGGCCGTGGTGGTGCCGCATCGTGGCGTGTTGCGGTTGGCGGACGACCGAACGCTCACCGATTTCGTCGGCGGTGACCGCATGGCGTTCGCTTCGAATCCGGCGTTCGACGCGGCCACGTGGGAGGTGTGGGCGGCGCTGGCCAACG
>JBJTXX010000504.1:0-3945 GCA_046082485.1 Actinomycetota bacterium | reverse complement strand
CGCGGGCGATGAGCAGTTCGCACTCCTCCTTGGCGTAGCCCACGGCGCGCTCGATGTAGGCCTCCTCGTTCCACATCGGGAAGAAGATGCTGAGCTTCTGGAACGGCGCCACGGTCACGGCGCCACAGGGTAGCGGCAGGCGACCGAGCAGTGCCCTCGGCCGTCGGGTACCCTCGCCGCCGTGAGCGACGAGCAGCAGCAACCGGCAGCACCACTGCCGCCGCCGGTGCCCGCCGCACCGCTGCCGCTGCCACCCCCGACCCCGCACCACGGCGGGGCCGCGCCGACCGCACCCAGGCCCGAGCCCGTGGCCGGGCAGTTGACCCGCGGCTGGACGACGGTGACATGGCTGGCGTGGATGGGTGTGGTGGCCGGTTTCGCCGCCGTCTGGTACAGCGCCCGCATCACCGGGTTCTCGACGTGGTGGCTGGGGCCCGAGAGCGAGCCACGGTTCGTGGGCGTCAGCCTGCTGCCGTTCGTGGCGCCCGTGGCGATGATCGCGGCCGGGTTGCGCAGCCTGCGCCGGTTGCCCTTCGCCGGCATCGTCGCATCGGTGTGGTGCGCGGCGATCGGCATCGGCGACCTCGGCCGGGTGAACGGCTACGCGGCGGTGGAACTGCTGCTCGCCGCAGGCGGCCTGGCGGTGTCGCTGGCCTCGTTCGCCGGACTGGTGCGCCCGATCAGCGCCGAACGGCCCGTGCCCGACGCCGACTGAGTCGGTAGGGTCGGGACCCTATGTCGAAGGTTCTCACCTCGTTGCCCGTCGGCGAGCGGGTCGGTATCGCGTTCAGCGGCGGGCTCGACACGTCGGCCGCTGTCGCCTGGATGCGCGAGAAGGGCGCTGTGCCCTACTGCTACACGGCCGACCTCGGCCAGTACGACGAGTCGGATCTACCCGGTGTGCCCGGCAGGGCCAAGGAGTACGGCGCCGAGGAGGCCCGGCTGGTCGACTGCCGCACCGAGCTGGTGCACGAGGGGTTGGTGGCGCTGCAGTGTGGCGCCTTCCACATCGGCACCGCCGGCAAGACCTACTTCAACACCACGCCGCTCGGTCGCGCCGTCACCGGCACGCTGCTGGTGCGCGCCATGCAGGAGGACAGCGTCGACATCTGGGGCGACGGCAGCACCTACAAGGGCAACGACATCGAGCGGTTCTACCGCTACGGCCTGTTGGTGAACCCCAGCCTGCGCATCTACAAGCCCTGGCTCGACCAGGACTTCGTCACCGAGTTGGGTGGCCGCGCCGAGATGAGCGAGTTCCTCACCGAGCGCAACCTGCCGTACCGCGCCAGCAAGGAGAAGGCGTACAGCACCGACGCCAACATCTGGGGTGCCACGCACGAGGCCAAGCTGCTCGAGGAACTGTCGACCGGGATGGACATCGTCGAGCCCATCATGGGTGTGGCCCACTACCGCGACGACGTGGCCATCACCCCTGAGGTCGTGACGGTGCGCTTCCACGAGGGCTGGCCCGTGGCCATCAACGGCAACGAGTTCGTCTCACAGGTCGACCTGGTGATGGAGGCCAACGCCATCGGCGGCCGCCACGGTCTCGGCATGAGCGACCAGATCGAGAACCGCATCATCGAGGCCAAGAGCCGCGGCATCTACGAGGCACCGGGCATGGCGCTGCTGCACATCGCCTACGAGCGTCTGGTGTCGGGCATCCACAACGAGAACACCATCGAGAACTACCGCACCATGGGCCGACGCCTCGGTCGTCTGCTCTACGAGGGCCGCTGGTTCGACCCGCAGAGCCTGATGCTGCGCGAGCCGCTGCTGCGCTGGGTGGGCGCGGCCATCACCGGCGAGGTGACGGTGCGCCTGCGCCGCGGCGACGACTACACGGTGCTCGACACGTCGGGCCCGCACCTCACGTACGCGCCCGAGCGCCTGAGCATGGAGAAGGTGGAGGACGCCGCGTTCGGCCCGCTCGACCGCATCGGCCAGCTCACCATGCGCAACCTCGACATCGACGACAGCCGCGCCAAGCTCGACGTGTACCGCAACGCCGGCACACTCGGCAGCGGCGGTCTGATGGCCCTCGAGGGCGGCGACTGAGTCGCTGATCTCGGCTCAGAGCGCGGCAACCACTGCCGCGATGAGTTGCGCCCTCGGCACCAGGGTCGCCACCTCGATGAACTCGTGATCGGCGTGCGCGCCGCCACCCACCGCACCGAGGCCGTCGAGCGTGGGCACACCACGCGCCGCGGTGAAGTTGCCGTCGCTGGCGCCCCCCACGGCCACGCCGCGGATGGGCCCGAGGCCTGCCGCCTCGGCCGCTGCCACCGCCGTGGGGAAGATGCGCTCCGACGCCGAAGCCGGCATGGGTGGCCGGTTCACCCCGCCGAGGATCTCGACCCGAGCGCCGGGCACCGAGGTCTGCAAGCCATCGAACGCCGCCTGCACCCGGGGGCCCTCGGCGAGTTCCTCGATGCGCACGTCGACGATCACCCTCGTCTCGGCCGGCACCACGTTCTCCGCCGTGCCGGCGGATGCCATGGTGGGCGTGACCGTGGTGCCCTTCGACGGGTCGGCGAAGTGCACCACCTTGCCCACCAGTTCGGCCGCCGCGATCAGTGAGTTGATGCCCTTCTCGGGCTCGAGGCCGGCGTGCGACGCCTTGCCGTGCACCACCACCTCGAAGGTGCCGGTGCCCTTGCGGGCGATCTTCAACGCTCCCCCGTCACCGCTCGGTTCGCACACCAGCACGTTGCCGCAGGCAATGGCCCGGCGCTCGATCAGTTCACGCGAGGCTCCGCTGCCCACCTCCTCGTCGGACGTGATGAGGATCTCGACGCCGCTGCGATCGGCCAGTGAGGCCACACCGTGCACCAGTTGCACGATGCCACCCTTCATGTCGAACACGCCCGGGCCCGTGGCCCTGCCGTCGTTCACCGTGAACGGTCGCTTCGCCACGGTGCCGACGGGGAACACGGTGTCGTGGTGCCCCACGATCAGCACCTTCGGGGTGCCACCGCCCTGCCAGTGCACGTGGGGGCCGGCCGGGCTGTCGATCAGTTGCGCGGTGCCGCCGAGGCGCCGGTGCAACAGGTCTGCCACCGCCCGGGCCGACTGCTGCAGCAACTCCACGTGCAGCGAGGGCGACTCGGTGTTCACGAGCACTTCGAGGTCGGCGAGCATTTCCTGCAGATCGATCACGGCTCCATTCTGGCCGAGCAGCACGCGAATGGGAGACTCCCGGCATGACATCACGCCCCTGGGCAGCCCTCACCGTCGCATCCCTGCTCTTGGTCGCCTGCAGCGACAGCCCAGCGAGCGACACTGCCACCACCGCCGCACCCGCCAGCTCCACGGCTGCCCCCAAAACCACGCTCGCCCTGGCCCCGGCCGCGTTCACCGTGCAACCCGGCACCGAACAGGTGGCGATCTTCAGCGCCGCGCCGAGCACCGAGCTCAGTGTGGTGCAGGGTGCTGCGACGGTTGCCACCGGTGTCGTGGACGAACAGGGCTCGCTGCTGTTCCGCAACCTGGCTCCGGGCGAGGGCTATCGCATCACGTCGGCCACCGAGGCGAGCGAACCGTTCGCTGTCTGGAGCCCCACCGACGTTCCCGACCCGGCGCTGTACACCGAGCAACAGACCCTGCTGCCCGACGGCACCGGCTTCGGTTACATCGTCACCCGTGACGGCACCACGCTGAGCGCCAACGTCATCCTGCCCGGCCCGGTCGAGAACGGCCCGTATCCCACCGTCGTCGAGTACAGCGGCTACCAGCCCAGCGACCCGGGCAGCGCCCAATTGGCGCAGTTGTACACGGCGCAGGGCTTCGCCTACGTCGGCGTGAACATGCGCGGCACGGGCTGCAGCGGCGGCTCGTACCGCTTCTTCGAAACCGTGCAGTCACTCGACGGGTACGACGCGATCGAAGCCGTCGCCGCGCAGCCGTGGGTGAAGGACAACCAGGTGGGCATGGTGGGCATCA
>JBJTXX010000503.1:0-4169 GCA_046082485.1 Actinomycetota bacterium | reverse complement strand
GTGTAGTCGGTGTGGTCGCCGATCAGGTTGACGCGACCGGGCGCGAGCACCCTGATGGTCAAACGAGCCCCAGCATCTCGCTGAACCGCTCCAGCGAGTCGAGGTCGAACGGAGCGCGCAGCGCGATGTTCACCTGATCGGCGCCGGCCTGCACGTACTGGCCGATACGGTCGATGATCTCCTCGTCGGAACCCGACAGCACGCCCGGCCGGACGAACTCGGCGATCTGGCCGAACTGCTGCACGAGGCTCTCGTTGGTGAAGGCCAGCCCGAGGTTCACCGCTCGCTTGATCTCGCCGTGGTCCCGACCGACGGCGTCGCAGTGGTCATCGAGCACCCGGCTCTTGTGGGCGAACTGATCGGGGGAGATGAACGGCACGTTCCACCCGTCGGCGTGGCGCGCCGCGATGCGCAGCGTGCGCTTCTCGCCGCCGCCCCCGACCCAGATCGGCAACTTCTGCTGCACCGGCCGGGGCTCGTTGCGGGCATCGCGGAGCGTGAACCAGCGGCCCTCGAAGTCGGTGACCTCGCCGTGCAGCAGACCGCGCAGGCACTGGATGCCCTCCTCGAGTTGGTCCATGCGCACCTTGATCTCCGGGAAGTCGATGCCGTAGGCGTCGTACTCGACCTTCGCCCAGCCGGCGCCGATTCCCATATCGGCACGGCCACCGCTGAGTTGGTCGATGGCGGTGATCGCCTTGGCCAGCACGGCAGGGTGGCGGTAGCCCACGCTGTAGACCAGTGACCCGCAGCGCACTCGACTGGTGGTGCACGCGAGCGCCGCATGCATCGCGACGGCCTCGAGGCACGCAGCGTCGTCGGGCTTGCCGGTCGCGCCGTAGAAGTGGTCCCAGACGCTGATCCAGCCGAAGCCGAGGTCCTCGATGCGGCGCCACACACAGCGCAGTTCGTCCGCTGTCGTGTGTTGGAGACCTACGTGCACACCGAAGACCGTCATGCGCGAAGACGGTAGTCTGCGCCAATGCCCCGCGCCATCGTCAACACCGGTATGGAACTCGAGTACGAGACCTTCGGCTCGCCCTCCGACCCTGCATTGCTGCTCGTGATGGGTTTCACGGCCCAACTGACCGCGTGGGACGAAGGCTTCTGTCGCATCTTCGCCGACGCAGGGTACTTCGTGATCTGCTTCGACAACCGTGATTGCGGCCTCAGCACGAAGATCGACGGCCAGGTGGCCGATCTCGGCGCCGTGATGGCGGCCGTGCTGTCGGACCAGCCTGCCCCGCCCGTGCCCTACACGCTCAGCGACATGGCGGCCGACGCAGTGGGACTGCTCGATCACCTCGGTATTGCATCCGCCCACATCCTCGGCGCATCGATGGGCGGCATGATCGTGCAGCACATCGCCATCGAGCACCCCAACCGGGTGCGCAGCATGGTGTCGGTGATGAGCATGCCGGGTGAGCCCGAGGTCGGCCAGCCCAGCCCGGAGGCCGCCGAAGCACTGCTCGCCCCGCCACCCACCGACCGTCAGGCCTACATCGACAGCGCGTCGAAGTGGTTGACGTGGCAGTCGAAGAAGTACCGCGACGTCGCGAGGGTGCAGCAGAACGCAGCCCGTGACTTCGACCGGTCGTTCTACCCAGAGGGCTCGACCCGCCAGTTGGCAGCGATCTACGCCAGCGGACGGCGCACCGTGGGCCTGCAGCAACTCGACTGCCCGACGCTGGTGATCCACGGACGGGACGACACGTTGATCACGCCCAGCGGTGGCGAGCGCACGGCGGAGTTGATCCCCGGCGCACACCTGCTGATGCTCGCCGACATGGGGCATGACATCCCCGAGCCGTTGTGGCCCGTGTTCACCGATGCGGTGCTGAGCCACATCCGCCGTGCCGGGTGACGCCCACCGCGGCCGGTTCGGCTAGAAACGACGCCATGGCAGGACCGCTCTCCGGGTATCGCATCATCGAGATCGCAGGCATCGGGCCGGGTCCGTTCGCCGCAATGCTGTTGGCCGACATGGGCGCGGAGGTGATCCGTGTCGAGCGGGCGCAGAGCGTGCGCGGCCCGGCACCCGCAACCCCGCACTACGACGTCATGTTGCGCGGTCGGCGCAACGTGGCGCTCGACCTGAAGCACCCCGATGGCGTGGCGACGCTGCTCGACTTGGTGGAGCAGGCCGATGCGCTCATCGAGGGCTTCCGACCCGGCGTGATGGAGCGGCTCGGCGTGGGCCCCGACGTGTGCCTCGCCCGCAACCCGAAGCTGGTGTTCGGCCGGATGACCGGATGGGGGCAGGAGGGGCCGTATGCGCAGGCAGCCGGTCACGACATCAACTACATCTCGCTGGCGGGCGCGTTGGCCCACTTCGCCCGTGCGGGTGAGGCGCCCGTGCCGCCGCTGAACATGGTCGGTGACTTCGGTGGTGGCGGCATGTTCCTCGCCTACGGCGTGGTGTGCGCCCTGCTGGAGGCGCAGCGCAGCGGCACCGGGCAAGTGGTCGACACGGCCATGGTCGACGGTGCCGCCGTGCTGATGAGCATGTTCTGGGCGTTCCGCACGATCGGGATGTTCGACGAGCACGCCCCGGGCACCAACCTGCTCGTCACGGGTGCCCACTTCTACGACGTGTTCGAGTGCGCCGACGGGAAGTACGTGTCGCTGGGCTCGATCGAGCCGCAGTTCTACGCGGAGCTCATGCGCCTCACCGGACTCGAGGGAGACCCCGAGTTCGCCCAGCAGATGAACCGGCAGCAGTGGCCGCACCTCAAGCAGCGACTCGCGGAAGTGATGCGCGGCAAGACCCAGGCCGAGTGGTGCGCGCTGATGGAACACACCGACGTGTGCTTCGCCCCCGTGCTGCCGATGGACGAGGCAGCCCAGCACCCGCACAACGTCGCCCGTGGCACGTTCATCGAGGTCGGCGGGGTCACCCAGCCCCGGCCGGCCCCGCGGTTCTCGCGCACCGAACCGGTGGTGGCGATGCCGCCGGCGCATGCAGGCCAGCACACCCGGGCGGTGCTCGCCGACTGGGGCCTCGGTGCCGACCGCATCGATGCCCTGATGTCGTCGGGTGCAGTGGCCGATGGGGCTCCACAGGCCTGATGGGCACCCTCGTCTGCTTCCACGCTCACCCCGACGACGAGAGCATCGCCACCGGGGGCACCATCTGTCGCGCCGTGGCGGAGGGGCACCGGGTCGTGTTGGTGATGGCCACCAACGGTGACCACGGCGAATGCCCCCCGGACCTCGCCCCCGATGAGACCCTCGTCGACCGCCGACGGGCGGAGACGATGCGATCGGCCGAGGTGCTCGGTGTGCACCGTGTGGTGTGGCTGGGCTATGCCGACAGTGGCATGACCGGATGGGAGCAGAACTCCCATCCCGACGCGTTCCTCAACGCCCCGGTCGACGTCGCCGCCGAGCGTCTGGCCGCAGTGCTGCGCGAGGAACGGGCTGACGTGCTGACGACGTACGACTGGCACGGTAACTACGGCCACCCCGATCACGTGCACGTGCACCGGGTGGGTCATCGTGCGGCCGAGATGGCGGGCACGCCGCGTGTGTTCGAGTCGACGATGAACCGCGACGAGATGAGCCGACTCATGAAGGCGGCCCGCGAACAGGGCATCGGCGACCCGACGGAGGACGACTGGGACCCGAATGGTCCTGCGGACGACGGCAATCCGATGGGCACACCCGAGAGCGAATTGACCCACCGGGTTGACGTCTTGGCGTTCGTGTGGCGCAAGCGCGAGAGCATCCGGTGCCACGCCAGCCAGATCACCGACTCGGGGTTCTTTTCGCAGATGCCCGACGAGGCGTTCGCCATGGCCTTCGGGGTGGAGTGGTACCTCGAGCGTGGCGCCATGCCCCCGGTTCGTGACGGGTGGCTGTTCGAGTGACGGTGCTGCACCTGGTGCGCCACGGCCGTGCCGCCGCCGGGTGGGACGCCGACCCCGACCCCGGCCTCGACCGGATCGGCTCGGCGCAGGCCGCCGCCGTGGCGGACCGACTTGAGGGCCTCGGGCCGTTGACGCTGGTGTCGAGCCCGCTTCGACGCTGTCGCGAGACCGCCGCGCCCTTGGCGCAGCGCTGGTCCGCGAGCCCCCTGATCGAGCCGGCCGTCACCGAGATCCCGTCGCCGGAGGGCGTGCCGATGGGGGAGCGTGTCGACTGGTTGCGCGCGGCGATGCAGGGCACAT
>JBJTXX010000502.1:0-5004 GCA_046082485.1 Actinomycetota bacterium | reverse complement strand
CCGAAGATGGTGATGCCGTTCAGGGCGATGCTGGCCGCCGGCGCCAGTTGGCACGACGCCCTCGCGAGGGCCGCCGAACTGGCGGGCTGACATGCGGCTGCTGCACCTACTCGTCGCCGCAGTGCTGAGCCTCACCGGCTTCGGCACGGCCGACACCGGTGCCGTGCGCATGGCCACCGCTCCGCAGCGGTACCGCACACAGGTCTTCCCCGACGCGCTGCCCTACGCCAGTCAGGTCTACGCCACACGGCCCAACGTGGTCACCGGTGCGCCGGTCGAACTGAAGGTCACCGTCTACACCGCCACCGGCGACACCGAGAAGACCCGGCCGCTGATCGTGTGGATCCACGGTGGCGCATTCATGGTTGGCACCCGCGGCGAGATGGCGGCCGAGGCTCGTGCCTGGGCGCGGCTGGGTTACGTCACCGCCACCATCGACTATCGGCTCGACCCCGGCAACCAGTGCCTGCAGGTGCAGTTCAACCTGCTGCCGAACCCCGTCGACTACCAGCGCGAGCGACTGCGCTGCCAGCGAGTGATCCTCGCTGCGCGCGACGACGCCGCGGATGCGATCGCATGGCTGCGCACCAACGCGTGGAGATACCGCATCGACCCGACGCGCATCGTGGTCGGGGGCGCATCGGCGGGCGCCGTCACGGCCGTGCACGTGGGCCAGACGCTGAACGCGCCGGGCAGCCCGGCACCCGCTGCCTCGCGGGTGTCGGCGGTGCTGTCGATGTCGGGCTGCAACTACGTCGACAACTCCATCGACGCAGCCGACGCACCGATCGCCAGCCTCGCCAGCGGCAAGGACCCCTTGGTGCCGTTCGCGTGCACGCACAGCGTGGTGAACACCGCCGAGTCGTTGGGCACGGCCGTGTGGCGCAACCACTACACGGAGGAGAACGGGCACGCGCAGGGCCTGTACCGCTCCCACCAGGACGAGGTGGACAGGGGCTGGCGCCTGTTCCTCGTCGACGTGCTCGACCTGCCCTGACCGGGCGGTTGACGCACGGGAATATGCTGTGGGGCATGACAACGTCGTCGGGTTCCCATCTGTCCAACGTCTGGTTCTCGGTCACGCCGCTCGAGGTGTCGCACGGCAGTGGCTGCTGGGTCACCACCACCTCCGGCGAGGAGTACCTCGACTTTGCCAGCGGTATCGCGGTGAACAGCACCGGTCATGCCCACCCGAAGGTGGCGGCCGCCATCGCCGAGCAGGCGCAGCGGTTCATCCACGCTCAGGTCAACGTCTACAAGCACGACCTGCTCGAGCCACTGGCCGCGAAGTTGGCGGGGCTGGCGCCCGGCGCGATCGACACGTTCTTCTTCGCCAACAGCGGCGCCGAGATCACCGAGGCCTCGATCAAGCTGGCCAAGCAGATCACCAAGCGCCCGCACACGGTGGTGTTCAGCGGCAGCTTCCACGGCCGCACCCACATGGCGATGGCCATGACCACCAGCAAGACGGGCTACCGCGCCGGCCATGCACCGCTGCCGTCGGGCGTGTTCGTGGCGCCGTTCCCCGATCACCTCGCAGCCGACCAGGACGCCGAGGTCGCCAAGGCGCTGAAGGGCTTCGACCACCTCCTGAAGAGCATGACCGCCCCGGAGGAAACGGCGGCCGTCATCCTCGAACCCGTCCTGGGTGAGGGCGGCTACGTGCCGGTGCCGCCGGCCTTCATGTGCGGCATCGTCGAGCGCTGCCGCGAGCACGGCATCATGTTCATCGCCGACGAGGTGCAGAGCGGCTTCGGCCGCACCGGCAAGATGTTCGCCGTCGAGCACTACGGCATCGAGCCCGACATCATCTGCATGGCCAAGGGCATCGCCAGTGGCTTCCCGTTCTCGGCACTCGGCACGCGCCGCGACCTCGACGAGAAGTGGCCCAAGGGCAGCCACGGCGGCACCTACGGCGGCAACGCCATGGGCTGCGCCGCTGCGCTGGCGACCATCGAGATCATGGAGGACCCCGCGTTCCTGCAGAACGTGGTCGACCGCGGCGAGCAGCTGCGTGCCGGCATCCGCGAACTGCAGAGCGAGCACCCGGGCATCATCGACGTGCGCGGCCTCGGCCTGATGGTGGGCGTGGAGTTCGACGATGCCGCCCGCGTGGCCGCCATCACCAAGCACTGCCTCGAGGAAGGCCGGATGATCCTCATGAACGCCGGCACCTACGGCCGCACGCTTCGCTGGATGCCGCCGCTGGTGGTCAGCGAGCGCGAGATCGACCTCGGTCTCGCGGCGTTCGGCGCCGCCGTCAAGGCAACTGCCTGACACATGCCCCGTCTCGACGCCGAGCGCATCGCGCTGTGGCGTCGTTGGTGCATTGCGTCAGCCGACCTGCAGCGACGCATCGACACCGAACTGCAACTGCACCATGCCATGCCGCTCGGCTGGTACGACTGCCTCACGGCCATCCGCGACGCGGGCGGCACGCTGCGGGTCAGCACCCTGGCGGAGGTGCTGGGCGATCTGCCCAGCAGCCTGTCGCGGCGGCTCGACCGGCTGGAGCAGGAGGACTGGATCGAGCGCGTCCACACACCCATGCCGGGTGACCGGCGTGCGGTGTCGGCACGCATCACCTCCGCCGGCCGTGCCGAATGGCGCGATGCGAATGTCACCTATCGGCGGTTGTTGCAGCAGCACTTCGGCCAACACCTCACCGATACCGACATGGCAGCCATGCAGCGGCTGCTGGGAAAGCTCGACTGACCACGCTCCACGATTTCGGCCGTCTCGGCGCAAGGGTGCAGACTCTGCACGATCGCACGAAGGAGAACTCCCCCATGCACACCGCAGTCATCGTCGACGCAGTCCGCACCCCCCTCGGCCGCCGCAACGGCAAGTTGAAGGATTGGCACCCGGTCGACCTTGCGGCCGAGACGCTGAAGGCCCTGCAGTCGCGCACCGGCGCGGACCCGGGCACGATCGAGGACGTCGTGATGGGCTGCGTGATGCAGGTGGGCGAGCAGGCGTTCAACGTCGCCCGCAACGCCGTGTTGGCCGCAGGCTGGCCGGAGGACGTTCCGGGCACCACGGTCGACCGCCAGTGCGGCAGCAGCCAGCAGGCGGCCCACTTCGCCGCACAGGGTGTGATGGCTGGCGCCTACGACGTGGTGGTCGCCGCCGGCGTGGAAGTGATGACGCGGGTGCCGATGGGCTCGGCAATGGCCGACGGCAAGTTCGGCTTCCCCTTCGGTCCGGCCGTCAGCGCCCGCTACGCACCCGAGGGTGGCTTGGTGCCGCAGGGCATCAGCGCCGAACTGATCGCCGACAAGTGGGGGCTCAGCCGCGACGACATGGATCGCTTCGGTGAGCGTTCGCAGCGGTTGGCCCGCCAGGCCACCGAGGAGGGCCGCTTCCAGGGCCAGATCATCCCGGTGATGGGTGCCGATGGCCAGATGGTGACCACCGACGAGGGCCTGCGCGACACGACGATGGAGACCCTGGCTGCGTTGAAGCCGGCGTTCCGCAGCGAGGAGGAAGGCGGCCGCGTGACCGCTGGCAACTCGTCGCAGATCACCGACGGCGCCTCGGCGCTGTTGATCATGAGCGAGGAGCGCGCCCGCCGACTCGGCCTGCGTCCCCGCGCCCGCTTCGTCAGCTTCGCTCTCGCCGGCGACGACCCGCGCCTGATGCTCACCGCCCCCATCCCCGCCACGCAGCGCGCACTCGCCAAGGCTGGTCTGACGATGGACGACATCGACCTCGTCGAGATCAACGAGGCCTTCGCCTCGGTGGTGCTGGCGTGGGAGAGGGAACTGCACCCCGACATGAGCAAGGTGAACGTGAACGGTGGCGCCATCGCACTCGGCCACCCGCTGGGTGCTTCCGGTGCGCGGCTGATGACCACGCTGCTCAACGAACTCGAGCGCACCGGCGGCCGCTACGGCCTGCAGACGATGTGCGAGGGGGGCGGCATGGCGAACGCCACCATCATCGAGCGCCTCGGCTGACGCAGTGCCCGAGCTCTCCACCGTCCTGTGGATCTTCGCTGGCGTTGCCCTCGGCTGGTTCCTGTGGAAAACCGGGGTGGGGATGCTGCGCGGGTTCACCACACCCATGCCGCCCCCGCCGCCCGCCGGCGAGATGCGCAAGGTGAACGTGCGCTATCGCTGCAGCGTGTGCGGGGTGGAGATCAAGATGACCATGGCCCCCGACGAGGATCCACCGCCGCCGAGGCACTGCCAGGAGGACATGGACATCGTGGCGCCGATCTACGAGTAATCGCAGAGTTCTCGTCCACAGCCTGTGGACAACTCTGGGTGAAACTACACGCGTGTGACTTGCGTGGCTATCGCCACTTGGTGGCGGTGAACAGGCCCGCCAACAGGAACACCAGGCCCACCATCACCGGGGTGTTGGTGTTCTCGAACGCGGGGATGATGTAGCGCGAGAGAATCGCCAGCGCACCCAGACCGAGGAACACGAACAGCAGGATGGGCACCCACTTCGGGCTCTCGTACAACTCCTTGCGGGCCGGCGGCGTGTAGCGCGACGACTGGCTGACGGAGCTCTCGTGATGGTGTGCCTCCTTCGCCATCGCGCTCACCTGGCCGGGCTTGGTGCCCTTGGCGGTGACTCGGCCGGATGTCTTTCGCTTGGGAGGTGCCACGGCTGGGCATTGTACGCAGTATTCGCGTTGGACGACGACCGTCTCGGACGGGCAGGCTGTACCGGTGCCCCGTGTCCTCGTGATCGACAGCTACGACAGCTTCGTCTACAACCTCGTGCAGTACCTCGGGGAACTCGAAGCCGAACCCGTCGTGGTGCGCAACGACCAGTGGACGCTGCAGCAGGCGCTCGACAGCGAGCCCGACCTCGTGCTGCTGTCGCCGGGGCCCGGCCGGCCGGAGGACGCGGGCATCATCTGCGAGGCGATTCCTGCGTTCGCCGAACGTGGCGTGCCGGTGTTCGGGGTGTGCCTCGGGCATCAGGCCATCGGCCACGTGTACGGCGGCTCGGTGGTGCGGGCGCCGTCGCTGATGCACGGCAAGACCT
>JBJTXX010000501.1:0-1068 GCA_046082485.1 Actinomycetota bacterium | reverse complement strand
GAAGGCGTCGAGGTCCCACGCCTTGGAGATGTCGGTGAGGAAAGGACCGGGAACGATGCAGTTCACCCGCACCTTCGGACCGAAGGTGGCAGCAAGCCCGCGGGTGAGGTTGTTGATCGCCGCCTTCGCCGCGCCGTAGGGAACCTCTGCCGGGCTGGGCCGTTCGCTGGCGATCGACGACACGTTGATGATGCTGCCGCCCTCGCCCGCTGCCATCCGGCTGCCCACGACCGAGCTCAGGCGGAACGGCCCCTTCAGGTTCACGCCGATCACCTTGTCGAACAGTTCCTCGGTCACCTGGTCGAGGCTGGGGTACAGCGGCGACATGCCGGCGTTGTTCACCAGCACGTCGACCCGGCCGAACTCGTCGTAGGCCGTCTCGGCGAGGCGGTCCGCGTCGGCCCAGCTCGCGGCGTGGTAGCCGACGGCGAGGGCTCTGCGGCCCTTCGCGCGGATCTCGTCCGCCACGGTCTCGCAGTTCTGCACCTTGCGGCTGGCCACCACCACGTCGGCCCCGTGGTCGGCGAACGCCAGTGCCATCTCGCGGCCGAGTCCGCGGGAACCCCCGGTGACGATCGCGACCTTCTCGGTCAGCTCGAACAAGTCCTTGGTCATTTCCGGAACCTACAGTGCGGGCATGGCCATCGACTTCACCCTGACCCCTGAGCTGGAGGACATCCGCCTCCGTGTCCGCACCTTCATCAACGAGGTGGTGAAGCCCGGGGAGGCCGAGCTGGCGGAACTGCGAGACGAGGACCGCGGCGACTACATCGGCAAGCTCGTGGCGATGCGCAAGCTGGCCCACGCGGCCGGCCTGTGGATGCCCCACATGCCCAAGGAATGGGGCGGCATGGGCCTCGGCCACGTGCAGCTGGCGATGGTGCAGGCCGAGGCGGCGAAGGCCGGCTACGGCCCGTGGGTGCTGAACTGCCAGGCGCCCGATGAGGGCAACATGCACACGCTGCTGCACTGGGGAACGCCGGAGCAGAAGGAGAAGTACCTCCGCCCGCTGTGCGACGGCACGGCGATGAGTTGCTTCGCGATGACCGAGCCCGAGGTCGCCGGCAG
>JBJTXX010000500.1:0-9167 GCA_046082485.1 Actinomycetota bacterium | reverse complement strand
GACGGCATCGGCATGGTGGCGCCACACATCGACCGCCGTGGCGGTGGCCTGCACGTCGAGTTCGCGAACGGTGTCGAGCAGTTCGGTCTGCAGTTCGCGCAGCAGCGTGCGGTACCTGGGGCGGTCGAGCCGTCGCAGTTCCGACAACTGGCCCTGCGAGAGCGTGCCGTCGAGCGCGGCGTCGCCCACGTGCTCGTAGCGGTTGAGCATCCCGGCCTGGGCCAGCCAGTGCCCGGCCTGCCCATCGGCCATGCGCAGGTGGTTGCGCATCCAGGCCTTCATCGTGACCGATCCGTCGTCGGCCCAGCGGCCTGCATCGTGCACGTGGGCGACGGCGTAGGCGAACACGGCCATGCGCTGTTCCAGTTCGCGCCATTGCTGCGCGAGCGCTTCGGGGCTGATGAGCACCCGGTCGGCGAATTGGTCGAGCAATATGACTGAATCGTACATATGTTCGATTGCCGTTCCAACCTCACGTGGTTCCATTCGACAATTCGGTGTAGATCCCCGCTGCATCGCAGGGGCGCGGCGCCTCACTACGCTCTCGTCATGCCGCTGCACCACGTTGCCTACGCCACCCGCGACGTGCGGGCCACCACGCACTTCTACGAAGACCTCATGGGCTTCCCGTTGGTGCACACCGAGTTGCAGGCGCACGGCGACTCGACCTGGATCCGTCACGTCTTCTACGACATCGGCGGCGGCGAGAGCATCGCCTTCTTCCACTTCGAGAACGTGGGCGAGCGGGCCGACTGGCACGCCGACGTCAGCGACGGGGTGGGCCTGCCGGTGTGGGTGAACCATTGCGCGTTCAGGGCCACGGCCGAACAGCAGGAGGCCGTGCGAGCCCGCATGTCGGCGGCCGGCGTGCAGCCGCTGATGGAACTCGACCACGACTGGTGCCACTCGCTGTACTACCTCGACCCCAACGGCATCATGGTCGAGCTGTGCCGTGACACCCCCGGGTTCAGCGCCGACCCTTCGGAAGCGCACCGCCTGCTGACGGCGAACCCGTTCGTCGAGTCCAAGCCGCCGGCGAACCGCATCTCGGGCTGACCGCCCAGCGCCCGGGCCGCACCGGCCGCCGGCCGACAGTCCGCCGGCCGACAGCCCGACGGCCAACGGCTGACGACCGACAGTCCGACGGTCCGTGCCCCGGCATCCGAGTGGGTACTCGCACCCCGGGTCGGAGTACCCACTCGGGTGGGGGTAGGGCACTCGGATGGGGGTGTGGGACTCGGGTGGGGGTGTGGGACTCGGGTGGGGGTGTGGGACTCGGATGGGGGTGTGGGACTCGGATGGGGGTGTGGGACTCGGATGGGGGAGGGGGTTGGGTGTGGCAGCATCGGGGGATGGCTGTGACATCGCTTCCCGACTCGACGATGGTGCTCGACGGCGGGATTGGCCGCGAACTGCTGCGCATCGGGGCACCGTTCCGTCAGCCGGAGTGGTCGGCGCTGTCCCTGTGGGAGGGTCCGGAGTGGGTGGTGCAGGCGCACACCAACTTCATCGAGGCCGGCGCGCAGATGGTCACCACGAACAGTTACGCCCTTGTGCCATTCCACATCGGAGAGGAGCGCTTCGCCGAACAGGGCCTGGAGTTGGCAGAACTGAGCGGCCGACTGGCGCGCCAGGCCGCCGACGCGGCCGGGTGGCCGGTGCTGGTGGCGGGTTCGCTGCCCCCGCTCTTCGGTTCGTATCGCCCCGACCTGTTCGTGCCGGCGGAATCGCAGCGCATCATCGACCCCTTGGTGCAGGGGCTTGCTCCGCACGTCGACGTGTGGCTGGGCGAGACGCTCGGCTCGATCATCGAGGCGCACACCGTGCGGGAAGCGTTGGACAGGGCCGGATCGACCTTGCCGCTCTGGATCTCGTACACGCTCGACGACCACCACTCCGGCACGTTGCGGTCGGGTGAGTCGATCGATGCGGCGGTGCGCACGGCGCTCGACCTCGGTGCCGTTGCGGTGCTGTTCAACTGCTGCCAGGCCGAGACGATCACCGATGCGCTGGCGATCGCCGGCCCGTTGGCCGAGGGTCGGGCGCGCACGGGCGGCTATGCGAACCGGTTCGTGGCCGCACACGCCGCCGACACGCAGGCGAACGCTGGGCTCGCACAGTTCCGCGACGACCTCGACGCCGCGTCGTACGGCGAGTTCGTGGAGCAGTGGTTGGCTGCCGGCGCCACGTTGGTGGGCGGGTGCTGCGGCATGGACCCCACCCACATCGCCCGGATCGCCGCACTGGTGGGTGGGTGATGAAGCCGCCGATGCGGCCGCTGCGTCGGGCACTGCTGACGCTCGGCGCCGAGATGGTGCTCGGCTGGCTGCTGGGCTACGGACTGTTGCTGCTGATCGGGAAGGGTTCGTGGGGTGCCATCGCCGGCTTCCTGTTCGGCATGGTGCTGGGTGCGGGCATCGCACTCGCCGTGGGCCTGGTCACGGCGGCACGCTCCGCCGGCCGACCGAAGTCGATGCAGGTGTGGCTGTGCCTGCTGGCCGTCCCGGTGGCATTCGTCTCGCTGCCGATCGGTGCCCGTCTGGGACTGGGCGGATGGGGCACGTTGGCGTTGATGCTGGTGCCCGGCCCCGTGGCGGTGTGGTGGATCGGGGCGAACCCCGTGGAGGATTCCGTCTGATGACCGAGCGGTTGCGCCGCCTGCTGCCCCACGACCTGGACGATCGGCAGGCAGCCCTGCGGGAACGCATCGCGGGTGGGCCGCGTGCGTCGGGGCCGTTCCCGATCATCGACGACGACGGTGCCCTGAACGGCCCGTTCGGGCTGATGCTGCACGCCCCGGGGGTGGGGGAGGCGCTGAGCGCGCTCGGCGAGGCCATACGCTTCGGCTCGTCGCTCGACGGCCGCACCCGCGAGATCGCGATCCTCACCGTGGGCGCCGTGCGCGGTTCGGCCTTCGAGGTCTGGGCGCACGAACGCGTCGCGCTGGCGATGGGCTTCGACGTGGCCGAGGTGCAGGCGCTGGTGGAGGGCACGTGGCGCCCGACCACAGGCCAGGCCAGCGAGCGTGAGACCAGCGAGCGTGAGGCCGTGGTGCACGGGGTCGCGACGCAACTGGCGGAGGGGCGAACGATCGACGCAGCGATGTCGCATCGCCTCGTCACGGCGCTCGGCGAAGCCGGCGCGGTGGAGTTGGTGACCCTCGTGGGCTACTACCTCACGCTGGCGCAGTTGATGCAGGTCTTCGGCGTCGAGCCACCTGCGGGCGGCTGAACGAACGCCGTCCGCCGTGATGGTTCAGCGGTCGACGAAGACGCGCAACGTGCCGGCGTAGTTGGCCACCCACACCTGTCGTGTCACGGGGTCGTAGGTGATGCCGACGGGGTGCACGCCAGAGGGCTCGGTCTGCAGGATCTCCATGTCGGAGGTGCGCACCTTGCTGACGGTGCCGTCCTCGTAGTTCACGACATAGAGACTGGCGCCGTCCTCGGCCATCGCCATCGTGCGGGTCTCCACGCCGGTACGGGCCTTGCCCAGCACCACGCCGGTCTGCAGGTCGATCTTGCGGACGAGGTTCTCGTGGTTGTTCGACACGTAGAGATAGCGGTTGTCGGGCGACAGCAGCAGGTGGCGCGGTGTGTTGCCGGCGCCGGGCACCGAGGCGATCACGCCGTTGCTCGAGAGGTCGATCTTCAGGATCTTGGCCTCGCCCATCACGGTGACGTAGGCGAAGCGCGAGTTCGAGGTGATGGCGATGCCCCGCGGGTGCCGGCCCACGGGAATGCGGGTGATCTCGGTGTCGGTGGCCGTGTCGATGACGCTCACGTCGAAGCCGCACCAGTTCGACACCAGCAGCCTGCTGCCGTCCGGGGTGATGGCCATGAACTTGGGCACCGAGCCGGTCGCGATGACCTTCTCGATCTCGAACGTCGAGGTGTTCACCTTGTAGACGTAGCTGTCGTCCCAGTTGGCCTTGCCGCAGTTGTCGTCGGCGCTGGTGTCGAATCCTGGCCCGTACATCTTGTAGTTCGAGACGTAGACATGCGAGGCGTCGGGCATGAAGGCGGCCTCGACCGGCGAGCCCTGGGCCACCACACCGCCCTTCACGCCGTAGGCGGCGAGGTCGACGGTGTCGTCGATGCGCGTCAGCAGGTTCCCGCCGCGGTCGAACACCAGCATGTTGTGCCGGTACATCATGTTCTGGGCGAAGAAAAGGCCAGTACCCGAGGCGACGATGCTCTTGGGCTGCAGGTCGTCGTTCTCGATCACGAAGCTGTTCTCGATCCGACGCTGGTCGCTGGACTTGCCGTCGGGCTCAGCTGGGCCGGGCACGGGGTTGCCGGCCGGAACCGTGGTGGGTGCCTCGGTGGGCGGCACGCTGACCGAAGTGGCGGGCGCAGCGGAGGTGGCCGGTGCGGCGACCGTGCGCGGCGAGCCGTCGGGCCGCAGCAGCAACGCCACGGGCACCATCGCCGCCATAGCCACCGCCAGCAGCACCAGGCGAGCCACGGGCACCGACACTCGACGTCCAGCCCGCTCCTGCTCCATCGGCCCCGATGCTAGGCCGGGATGGTGATCGAAGGCAGGGCGTGGTGGCAGAGTGGCCGGATGACCTCGATGTTCGAGCCCCTGTCGTTCACCCGTGGGCCGGCGATGGCGAACCGGCTGATGCTGGCGCCGCTGACCAATCAGCAGAGCCATGCAGACGGCACGTTGTCGGATGACGAGCACCGCTGGCTCACGATGCGCGCCGCGGGCGGATTCGGGCTGACGATGACCTGCGCGGCGCACGTGCAGGCGGTGGGCCGGGGCTTCCACGGGCAGCTTGGCGCGTTCTCCGACGACCACCTGCCGGGCCTCACCCGGTTGGCGGCAGACCTGAATGCGACGGGCACGGTGAGCTACGTGCAGTTGCACCACGCGGGCAACCGGGCGGCGGTGGCGGCCGACGGCCTGCAGCCGGTCTGCCCCTCCGACGACCCCGAGACCGGGGCCCGCGCCCTCACCCACGAGGAGGTGCAGCGACTGCGCGACGATTTCATAGACGCGGCCGTGCGGGCCCAGCGGGCTGGCTTCCACGGCGTGGAACTGCATGGCGCCCATGGCTACATGATCTGCCAGTTCCTGTCGGCCGAGATCAACCGCCGCACCGACGACTACGGCGGCTCGCTGGAGAACCGCAGCCGCCTGCTGTTCGAGATCATCGAGGGCATCCGCGCCCGCTGCGGTGACGGGTTCGCCCTCGCGGTGCGGCTGTCGCCCGAGCGCTTCGGCATGGTGCTGCACGAAGCGCGTGAGGTGTTCGCCCGTCTCGTGGACTGCGGGGATGTCGACATGATCGACATGTCGCTGAGGGACGTCAACAAGGAACCGGTGGAGGCCGAGCACCAGGGCCGACGACTGATCGAGCTCTTCGCCGGGTTGCCCCGTGGAGGCGTGCGTCTGGGCGCGGCCGGGCGCATCCACACCCCGGCCGACGTGCAGCGAGCGCTCGATGACGGCATCGACATCGCGGTGCTCGGCCGGGCGGGCATCCTCCACCACGATTACCCGCGCCTTGCGGCAGACCCGCATTGGGTGCCGCGGCAAGCGCCGGTGTCGGCCGATGTGCTGGCCGCCGAGGGGGTGTCGCCGGTGTTCGTGGAGTATCTGCGGTCCACGTTCCGTTTCGTTACCGACTGAGCAGGTTGCGAGCCCGCGGCGATTGACGGCAATCGTCTGGTCACCGGGGGTGCCGATCTGTGGAATGCTCACGCTGCGGGCCACATCGCGCGTTCCACCGAGTGGGGTCGGAGTGCGCCGACACCGAACGGAGGGCAGCGATGACGGCAACGACGATGTGGGTGAACGGGTCGGCGGTCGACGCCGGCCGCACGGTCGAGGGCTTCGACGTGATCGGTGACCTGCACGGGCACCCGGTGGCGCTCGAGGGGCTGTTGACCGCGATGGGCTACTCGTGCACCGACGGCGTGTGGTCGCACCCGACCCGTGTCGCCGTGTTCGTCGGCGACCTGGTGGACCGTGGGGCGAATCAGGTCGGCTTGGTGCGCACCGTGATGCGCATGGTGCAGGCGGGCAGTGCCCTCGTCACCATCGGCAACCACGAGTACAACGCCGTGGCGTGGAACACCCCGTTCGTGTGCCCGCCCGGCAGCTCCGACCCGCGGCCCACCCGCAGCCACTGCCGCAACCGGGACAAGAAGAACGAGGGCCAGCACAAGGCGTTCCTCGACGACGTGGGGCAGGACAGTGCCACGCACACAGAGTTCGTGGACTGGTTCTCGTCGCTGCCGCTGTGGCTCGACCTGCAGCTCGGCGAGGCCCGTCTGCGGGTGGTGCACGCCTGCTGGCACGAGGAGTCGATGGACGTGCTGCGCGGCCTGATGCCCGACGGGCACCTGACGGCCGAGGCCGTGGTGGCCACCTCGGTGAAGCACTCGCCCGAGTACGAGGCGCTCGAGGTGGTGCTGAAGGGGCCCGAGGTCGACATGGGCGACGTGTACTACGTCGACCACGGGGGCACCAGCCGCCGCAAGGCTCGCCTGCGCTGGTGGGACACCGAGGCCACCACACTCGACAAGCTGGCGCTGGTGCCGGGGGATGCGAAGACGCCCGATGGGCGGCCGTTCCCGCCACTGCCACCCACGCCGGTGCTCGACGTGCCGCGCTACACCGGCGACGTGCCGGTGATCGTGGGGCACTACTGGGAGAAGGTTCCCGTGGCGCTCTACAACGACAAGGTCGCCAGCACCGATTACTCGCTGGCGAAGGACGGCCCCGCCGTTGCCTATCGGTGGAACGGTGAGCAGGTGCTGACCCCCGAGCACTACTTCGTGCACTGGGTGACGCACCCTGCGCCGGATGAC
The DNA here is from genome assembly GCA_046082485.1 of Actinomycetota bacterium. Classification (GTDB taxonomy): domain Bacteria; phylum Actinomycetota; class Acidimicrobiia; order Acidimicrobiales; family Ilumatobacteraceae; genus UBA668. The sequence goes on along the minus strand of JBJTXX010000500.1, from coordinate 2,343 downwards.
TTGAACCCCGGAGCGTTCGACGATGATCGGGCCGGGTGAAACCGGCGCGAGGCGTGCTGCCCGCGTGGTCACGCGGTGGTGCGGATCGCGCGTCCGACGGTTGGAGGATTTGCATGGACCCCGCTGACCGACGACACATTGCCGACTACCGACTGGCGCTCTCCGCATTCCGGCTCGACAGGGGGCACTGCCTCGACGCGGCCGTGGCCGCGGTGCTCGATGCCGTGCTGCTGCTGCACGACCCGGCCGGGTGCGTGTACCTGGGGGAGGACGCACACTGCGCGAGCGAGTACGACACGATGGCGGCGCGCCTGTGGGCCCGTCTGGTGCAGCACCACGAGGATCACGACGAGTTCGTCGAGACCGTGTGCCGGCAGATCGTGTTCGAGGAGATGGACCGCGAGTTCCGCGCTGCGCCGATCGACGAGTGGGCGTTCTGCGAGATCGTCGACCGCGAGTTCGGCGTCGAGGTGCAGCCACTGATGCGTTCCCTCGACACCACGTTCCATGACCCGCCGAATGCCGTGCTGGCGTTCGCCGACGAATTGGTTCGTCAGTTGCACCGAATCGGTGGCTCGCCGCTGTGATGCCGCGCGAGACTTGTTCCACAAGGGAGTGATGGGATGGGCTTCTACTTCAGGAAACGGCTGCGTGTCGGGAAGAACACGTTCGTGAACCTCAGCAAGCGCGGCCCCAGCATCAGTCAGCGGTTCGGGCCGTTCACCGTGAACTCGCGTGGCCGCACGAACGTGCGCCTCGGGCCGGGTGTCGGCTACCGGGGTGGCTGCGTGATGGTGCTGCTGGTGCCCCTTGCGGCAATGGCGGTGTCGGGCGTGGTGTTGCTGGGCCGCTGACGCGATGTCTGTGCAGTTCGTCAGGTGTCGGCGGCGTGGTCTATTCTCGCCCGATGGGCGACGGATCCCTGACGGACGTGCTCACCCTGCTCGGTGCTGTCGACGCCGACATCGTGCTGTTGCGGCCCGTCCTCGGGGCCGTCGAGACCGTGGTGGTCGACGCCGAAATGGTGTGGGCCAGTGACGGAGCCAAGGCGTTGTGGGGTGAAGCGCCCGGTGCGCTGGCGAGTGAGGTGCTGGCCGATTTCGGGAGCTGGATCGGCGCGGTGAGTGTTGCGTGGCGCGGGGTGCCGATGCGTCATGTCGTGGGCACCGGTCCGGTCGGTGACGGCGAAGCCACGGGCGCCGTCGCGATCATCCGTCGCGCGGGCGACTTCCTCTCGCAGGTCACGCTCGACAGGTCGAGCGACCAGGAGCTGCTGGCCAGGGTCGGCGAGATCGAATCCGAGTACCAGAGCCTGCTCGAGCAGTTGCCGATCACGATCATCTCGTCGTTGGCTGGCAGGGGCTCGTTGGAGTTCGTGAGCCGGAACGCCGAGCAGCTCACCGGTCGGCCGTTGTCGCAGTTGCGCAGGTTCGCCGACTGGGTGAACGTGGTCGACCCGGAGGACCTGCGGATCGCCAACAAGGTGCGCGAACTGCTGTGGGAGGACGGTGCCTTCGAGACGCCGGGACGCATCCTGCACACCGACGGCGAGTACCGCTACGTGCAGTTCCGGATGGTCAGTCGGTCGGTCGGGCCACACGAGCCGCGCCGCATCCTCGTCACCCTGCTCGACACCACCGAGCAGCGCCGCCTGCAGGAACAGGCGGCGGAGAGCGAGCGCCTGGCCGGCCTCACCCGCACGGCGGGCGCATTCGGCCACGAGTTCAGTTCGTTGCTGCAGATCATCACCGGTCACCTCGACACCATCGAACGGGCGAAGTCCCCCGAGAGCGTCGCCAAGTCGATCGGTGCGGTGCGCGAGGCCGCCGGCAGGGCCTCCGTGCTGGTGGGCGGTCTGGTCGCCTTCGCAAGTGGTCGGCCCGGTCAGCTCGAGCCCGTGTCGATCCCCGAGATGTGCGAGGCAACCAGCACGATGCTGAGGGAGCGCCTGCCCGAGCGCATCGAACTGGCCATCGACCTCGCCGAGGGCTTGCCGCTCGTGCTCGTGGCGCCGATGGCGATGCGCCAGATCATGTTCCAGTTGGTCGACAACGCTGCCGAGTCGATCGCAGGCGACGGCCGGGTGTTGATCACTGTTCGGGAACAGCCGCATGCTGCGTGCCACCTCAACGACGGCCCGGGGCCGGGTTGTTGGGTGAGCATCCGCGTGGCCGACACCGGCAGCGGCATCGAGCGGTCACGGCTGGGCTACGTGTGGGAGCCGTTCCACACCACCCACACGGGCTCCGACGCGCGCGGCAGGGGCCTTGGACTGTCGGTCGTGGGCGGTGCCGGGTACCAATACGACGGACACATTCCACTCGAGAGCCCCGTCGACGAGGG
>JBJTXX010000499.1:0-3459 GCA_046082485.1 Actinomycetota bacterium | reverse complement strand
CGCCGAGGACGAACAGCAGGCGGCGATGTCGGCCGAGCGTCGTTCGCAGGTGGGTGGTGGCGGACGCGGCGAGAAGATCCGCACCTACAACTTCAAGGAGAACCGGCTCACCGACCACCGCATCGGTTTCACGATCTACCGACTGCAGGACGTGCTGCGCGGCGACCTCGACGAGGTGGTCGACGCGCTCGCAGCTGACGAACGCACCCGCCAACTGGCGGGTCAGGCGGACTGACAACCATGCCCGGTTCGGGTGCGGCAGGCCCCGACGGCACGGTGTCGTGGCGCGAGCTGTGGGCCGAGACCGCGGAGGTGCATGGCCGGCCCCAGGCGCGGTGGCTGTGCGAGGAAGCCAGCGGTGCCTTCGGTGAGGAGTTCGACGAGGTGCTGCACGAGGCCGCCACCGAGCGCGCGGTGGCGCACCTCGACGCGATGCTGGCCCGACTGCGGTCGGGCGAGCCGTTGCAGTACGTGCTGGGGCACTGGTCGTTCCGTCGGCTCGACCTGTTGGTCGACCGGCGAGTGCTGATTCCCCGACCCGAGACCGAGCAGGTGGCGGGTGTGGCCATCGAACTGGCGCGTGCTCTGCCCCGACCGGTTCGCTGCGCCGACCTCGGCACCGGCAGCGGGGCCATCGGGCTGTCGTTGCTGGCCGAGTTGCCGCGTGGTTCGGCCGAGGTGTGGCTCACCGACCTTTCGGCCGACGCGCTCGACGTCGCACGCGCGAACGCGGCCGGTCTGGGTGTGGCGGCCGGGGGCGCCCGTTTCGCCCACGGTGCTTGGTTCTGCGCGTTGCCCGAGGAACTCCGCGGCGCGTTCGGCGTGGTGGTGTCGAACCCGCCGTATGTGACCTTCGACGACCCCGACCTCGATGCGTCGGTGCGCGACTGGGAACCGTCGCCGGCGCTGTTCGCAGGCGGCGACGATGGTTCGGCGGACATCGCCGCCATCGCGGACGGCGCGGCGACGTGGCTGGCCCCCGGGGGTTGGCTGGTGCTCGAGATCGGGTCGCGGCAGGGGAGCCTGGTGGCCACGCTGCTGCAACGCGCTGGTTTCGTCGACGTGGAGGTGAGGGCGGATCTCGCCGGCCTCGACCGCATCGCCATCGGCCGGCGGCCGTAGCGGTCGGCTCAGCCGAAACGCGCTGCGATCCGACCCAGCAGGCTCTGTTCCTCGGCGTCGATGGCGTGGTCCGCGCCGGCGACATCGCGCGCCGCGCTGAAGAGTTCCCGGCGCAGCACGTGGTTGCTGATGCGTTCGTCGATGGTGTCGAGCAGGTCGTCGGTGGTGTGGTGCTGGAGCGCGTCGCGCACCTTGGCAATGGCTTCCCCGAGGTACTGGTCGACGGAGAACGTGTCGGTCTCCCATCCGGAGTCGTCGCTGATCGTGCGGATCTCGTCGAGCTCGCCCAGCCCCACGTGGTGGTCCGACATCATCACCAGCAGCAGCAACTCGACGGCCGCCTCGTGCTCGATGTCGGCGGTGGCGTGCACGGACACGTGGCGGTACAGCTCGCGGAGGCGCTCGTTCATGGACGCCAAACTAGTTGGCGGTGTCGAGGCCGAGGGCTCGTCGGAGGAAGTGCAACTGGTGCAGCAGCAGGTGTTCGGCCACGACCTCCTGGGGCGTCATGTGCGTCACGCCGACCAGGGGCAGCACCTCGTGGGGCTTGCCGGCGGCGAGCAGCGCGTTCGAGAGTTGCAGCGTGTGCGCGGCCACCACGTTGTCGTCGGCCAGCCCATGGACCAGCAGCAGCGGTCGGGTGAGTTCGTCGGCGAGGGGCAGCAGGCTGCTGTCGGCGTAGGGGCCGGCGTCGTTGCCGGGGTCACCCAGGTAACGCTCGGTGTAGTGCGTGTCGTAGAGCCGCCACTCGGTGACGGGTGCTCCGGCGACTGCAGCATGGAACACATCGGGCCGGCGCATCACGGCCAGCGCGGCGAGGTAGCCGCCGAAGCTCCAGCCGCGGATGGCCACCCGGTCCAGATCGAGCGGGTGGTGTTCGGCGGCCGAGTGCAGTGCCTCGACTTGGTCCTCCAGCGCCGGGCTCGCCAGGTCGTGCAGCACGCTGCGCTCCCACTCGCTGCCACGACCCGGGGTGCCTCGGCCGTCGGCCACCACGACGGCGAAACCCTGATCGGCGAACCACTGCGATGCGCAGAATCCGTTGTGGTTCTGCAACACGCGCAGGGCGTGCGGCCCGCCGTAGGGGTCCATCAGCACGGGAAGCGGGCTGCCGTCGTGATCGTGGGGCAGCAGCACCGCCGTGGCGATGCGCCGCCCGCCCGATCGCAACAGGGTGACGTTGGGCCGCACCAGCGGGGTTGCCGCGAACGACGGGATCGTGACGCCACCCAGCACTGCGGTGGTGGCGCCCGGTGTGCCGAGGACGGCAGAGCGCACCACCACGGTCGTGCCCGCCGCGGTGGCCGAGTGCACGCCGGGTGTGGAAGTGATCTGCTGGAGGCCGCCGTCCCAACGCCACACGTGCTGCACCGTGGCGTCGTCGACGGGGTTGGCGTGGAACCAGACCGTTCCGCCACTGGTGGCGGCGACGCCTCGCACCTGGAGATCGGTGGGGGTGACGGCGTGGCCGTCGACCATCAGACGACGGGCGCCGTCGCGGTCGGCACACGTCACCACGCGTCCGTCGGCGAGCGCGGCAGGTGTGCCGGGCACCAGTTCGACCCATGCCTGGTCGCCGTCGGCGATCACGGGTTCGGTGGCGCCGCTGTGCGGGTCGGCGGACAACACCATCACGGATCTCTGGTCACGCGACTGCACCGCCAGCAGCAGGCGGTCAGCCGTCGCCCACGACACGTTGGTGAGATACGGGTACGCGGAGTCGTCCCACACCACCTGCACCGGGTTGCCCTCCAGTGGCAGGACGTGCAGGGTGACATCGGCGTTCGGCGTGCCGGCGGCGGGGTAGCGGATCACCTGCGGCGGCTCGGATGGTTCGGCAGGGTTGCCGATGTGCCACTGCTGCACCGGTGAGTTGTCGACACGGCACGCTGCGATCGCCCTGCCGTCGGGGCTCCACCAGTAGCCGCGGTGGCGCCCCATCTCCTCCGCTGCGATGAACTCGGCGCTGCCCCATGTCACGTCTGGGTCGGCCTCGCCGGCCATTTCCCAACTGGTTCCGTCGAGTTCGGCGACGCGTAACGAGGAACCGCTGACGTACGCAACGCGGGTGGCCACGGGGTCGGGTCGAGGGTCGAACACCGGACCCTGAGCCGGCAACTCGCGCGCCGTGCCGCTCAGCAGGCCGGCAACGAACATGCGGCCCGACAGGGCGAACGCGCACACCCGGGCGTCGCGGTCGGTCGCGTATGCCGTGACTCCCGAGGCGCCCTCGCGCATGCGTTCGCGGCGCGCCCGTTCCTCGGCCGGCAGGTTCTCGTCGTCGTGTGCGCCCAGCAGGGTGATGGGGTCGGCCACCAGGCGCTCGCTGCCGTCGGC
>JBJTXX010000498.1:0-7620 GCA_046082485.1 Actinomycetota bacterium | reverse complement strand
CCCTGTCCGAGTGCCTCACCCCCGTGCGAGTGCCACACCCCCGTCCGAGTGCCTCACCTCCGTCCGAGTGCCACGGGCTCATCCGAGTACCTACTCGAACCCGGGGTAGGAGTACCCACTCCGATGGGGATGGGAGGGGGCGGACGGAAGCCCGGGACGGAAGCCCGGGACGGAAGCCAGGGACGGAAGCCCGGGACGGGCAGAAGCCGGGGAGGACGAGCCGGGGCGGGCGGAAGCCGGAGGAGGGTCAGTCGACGGAGTAACCGGCGGCAGCGACGGCCCGAAGGGCGCGACCCGGCCTGCTCGGTGACACGAGGAACGCCCCCACGTGCAGGGCCTTGCCCTTGGGGTGCTCGCGGGTGGTGGGCAGGACCGCCAACACCATCTCCCGAACCGTCACCTCGACCGCATGACCTGCCGCCGGCCCGGTGAGGTCGGCCGCCTGAGTGTCGGCCAGGGCCAGCCGTGCGAGGGAGACATTGGGGCGTTGCACCATCAGCGTCTCGCCGAGCACGAGGTGGTCGTGCACCACCAGCCCTGCCGGCACCAGCACCAACCATCGACGTGACAACCGGTGGAACCGTCGAGGCAGCAGCCAGGAGAGCACGGCTGCCGCGGCGGCCACGATCAGGCCGGGCAGCCACCGCCGGTCCGCCAACAGAGCCACGGCCGACAGCACCGCCGCCGCCCACACCGACCAGCTCAGCACCATGGGCAACAGCACGGCGGCAGGTGGCCGCAAGGGGAATCGTTCCTCCTGCCCGTAGGCGCCGCCCTGCACCATCGCCTCACCGACCTCGGCGGACGACACCAGCAGGACGGCGACGACGGCGAGGGCCAGTGCCACCGCACACCACACGGTCTCGCCGCCGGCGATCCACGCGAGCAACAGCGCCGGGACCGAGAGCGGAATCACCAATCTCGACACCGTGAGCGCCGCGGCTCCGCGGGCCACCATCGCCGCCAGCACGGCCGCGGCGGCCAGCCACCACGCCCACGTCGCCACGGGCGAGTGGGGCCTCAGCGCAAGTGCGCCGACGATGGCTGCTCCCAGCCATACGACGCGCGCCGCCAGCATCGGAAGACGAGCGCCCGAGAAGGCTGCCGTCACGTTCATCGACGGGTGTCTCCACTGCGTGCCTGCACGAAACCAACGTACCGGCGACCCGGTCACGAATTCTCGCTGAGGTGGTTGTCGTGGAACGATGAGAGCACAGCGGGCCGTCACACAGGAGAGGAGGCACCGTGCACTTGAACGACATTCCCAGTGGAATAGCGACCGGCATCGGTGGCCTGCCCCACCGCGACGCGCACGAGGCCGCAGAGTTCGTGCTCGAGCACATGGAGATGCCGGCCATTCCGTCGCTGCCCCGTCGCAGCCCGGCCGAGGGCGCGATCGCACAGGCCATGGTGGGCATGCGAGGCGTCACGGTCGGCCAGTACGGCGGCATCTCGGTCGACGCCCGTGAAGTGGACCCGCTGGCTCCCGTGGTCACCGACCTGCAGCACGACGCGTTCGTGGGGTTCCGCACATTCCTCGAGGCTGCCAAGGGCCGCACCGGCTGGGTGAAGTGGCAGGTGGTCGGGCCGGTGACACTCGGCCACGCGTTGATGCGTGCCGGTGTGCCCATGAGCGATGCGTTCGATGCCGCGGTTCGTTGCGTGCGCCAGCGCGTCGAGCACCTGACCGCAGCGGTCGAGCACGCACTGCCGCTCTGCGAGCAGTTGGTCTTCGTCGAGGAGTCCGACTTCGCCGACCTGATGGAACCGGGCTTCCCGATCGCCCCCGACACGGCGATCGACCTTGTCTCGGGCGCGCTCGCCGAGGTCGAGACCCACGCCATCGCCGGTCTGCACGTCTGCGGGCTCGCCGACATCCCGTCGCAGTTGGCCACCGGCCCGGCCGTGTTGTCGCTGCCGGTCGACACGGCCGTGATGCCGTCGGCCGGCTACCTGCTGCGCTACATGGAACGCGGCGGCTACGTCGCCTGGGGTGTGGTGCCGACGAGTGGCCCCATCCCCACCACCTCGGAACGGCCGTGGCGCGGTCTCAGCCGCCTGTGGTGCGAGATGGTGGAGCTGGGTGCGGACCCTCGGATGCTGCGCCGGCAGGCGATGATCACGCCGCAGTGCGGCCTGTCGGCGCACTCGCCCTCCGTGGCTCACCGAGTGCACCGGATCACCGCGGAGATCAGCCAGAGGGTGCGCGATCAGGCCAGCGCAGCCGGTTGGGTGCTCGGAGCCTGATCATTCGCGGCACACTGGTGGCATGACGCCCGCCGAGCGCATCCGCGAACTGCGCGCCCTCATCGCCCACCACAACGAGCGTTACTACGCGCTCGACGCGCCCGAGATCAGCGACGCCGACTACGACCTCCTCGTGCGCGAACTTGCCGCGCTCGAAGCCGAACACCCGGAACTCGCGGACGGTGATTCGCCCACTGCGCAGGTGGGGTCGGGGGCGTTGTCGACAGCGTTCTCGCCGGTCACTCACGCGGTGCCGATGACCAGCCTCGACAACGCCATGGACCTCGACGAACTGACGGCGTGGGGCGACCGTGTGGCTCGCGGCCTCGACGGTGCCGCCGCCACGTTCGTCTGCGAACTGAAGATCGATGGCCTTGCCATGAGCCTGCGCTACGAGGACGGTCGCTTCGTGCAGGCGGCCACCCGGGGCGACGGAAAGGTGGGGGAGGACGTCACCAACAACGTTGCCACCATCACTGCGGTGCCCAAGGTGCTGCAGGGGGCGCCGCCCGTGCTGGAGGTGCGCGGCGAGGTGTACCTGCCGATCGATGCGTTCGAACGTCTTCGCGCAGCGAAGCAGGCAGAGAACGCGGAGCGGGTCGCGGCCGGCAAGAAGCCCGACCCCGTGCCGGTGAATCCGCGCAATGCAGGGGCCGGCAGCCTGCGACAGAAGGACCCGGCGATCACGGCATCGCGCGGGTTGTCGTTCTGGAGTTACCAACTCGGTGAGGTGGTGGGCGGGCCCGAGTTCACGTCGCACCACCAGACCCTCGAGTTCCTCGACGTTGTCGGTTTTCCCGTGAACCCCGAGATCCGCAGGGTGGGCACGCTCGACGAGGTGTACCAGTTCTGTCGGCACTGGCAGGCGCACCGGCACGACCTGCCCTACGAGATCGATGGCGTGGTGGTGAAGGTCGACTCGCTCGAGCAGCGTGAGCAGCTGGGTTTCACGTCGCGGGCACCACGTTGGGCCATCGCCTTCAAGTTCCCGCCGGAGGAACGCACCACGCTGTTGCGCGACATCCACGTGTCGGTGGGCCGCACCGGTCGGGCCACGCCGTTCGCCGTGCTCGAGCCGGTGTTCGTCGGTGGCTCGACGGTGGGCATGGCCACCCTGCACAACGAGGACCAGGTGCGATTGAAGGACGTGCGCCCCGGCGACACGGTGGTGGTGCGCAAGGCCGGCGACGTGATTCCCGAGGTGGTGGGCCCGGTGCTGGGACTGCGCCCCGAGGGTCTGCCCGCGTGGGAGTTCCCGAAGGTGTGCCCGTGCGACCTGCGCACCGATCTGGTGCGGCCCGAGGGTGAGGCCGACACGCGCTGTGTGGAACCCGAGTGCCCGTTCCAGCGCGACCAGCGCATCATCTACTTCGCATCACGCGGGGCGATGGACATCGAGGGCCTCGGCGACCAGACGGTGTTCCAGCTCAGCGAGGCAGGTCTGGTGGCCGACGCGGGTGATGTCTACTCGCTGAACCGTGAGCAGCTGATGGGCCTCGAGAAGTGGGGCACCACGAAGGCCGACAACCTGCTGGCGGCCATCGAGGGCTCGAAAACACGGCCGCTGCCCCGTGTGCTGACCTCCCTGGGGTGCAAGGGCATGGGCCCGGCGGCCAGCGAGGCGTTGGCTCGTCGCTTCGGAACGCTCGACGCGATCATGGTGGCGACCGAGGAGGAACTCGCCTCGACCGACGGTGTCGGGCAGATCATCGCGGCGTCGATCGTGCGGTGGTTCTCGAACGCGGCGAACCGTGCGATCGTCGAGAAGATGCGCGCCGCCGGAGTCGACTTCGGGCGTGTCGATGTCAGCACGCTGCCGCCCACGCTCGCGGGCAAGGCAGTGGTGGTGACGGGCACCCTGGAGGGCTTCAGCCGTGAGGAGGCCGAGGCCGCCATCAAGGATCGCGGTGGCAAGAGCCCGGGCAGCGTGAGCGCGAAGACGTTCGCCGTGGTGGTGGGCGCCGAACCCGGTGCCAGCAAGCTCACCAAGGCCGAGGCGCTGGGTGTCCCGGTGCTCGACGTGGCCGGGTTCCGGCACCTGTTGGAGACCGGCGAACTGCCGGCCTGATGCGAGGGGGCAACATGCGACCGCACGTGCGGAACGAGGGCTCGGGTGCGGTGACGCTGCTGTTCGTGCACGGTCTCGGCGCATCCGGGGCCACGTGGGACGGTTGCGTGGCGGCGCTGTCGTCGCGCTACCGCTGCGTGACCATCGACCTGCTGGGCCATGGCGCCTCACCGGTTCCCGACGACCCGGCCGACTACACGCGCGACGGTGCGTTGGCCGATCTCGACGAGGTGATTGCCGACGCAGGCGGTCCGGTGGTGCTGGTTGGCCATTCGCTCGGCGGCTACCTGTCACTGGCTCACGCCGCCACCCGTCCGGCCGCGGCTGCCGGTGTCGTGGTCCTGAACACCGGCCCGGGCTTCCGAGACCCCGACAAGCGCGAGGCGTGGAACGAGCGCTCGCGGCGCAATGCGCACCGCTTCGGCGTTCCCCCTCAGGCGGCGGAACTCAATTTGCAGCACGACTCGGTGGTCATGGACCGTCTTGCCGAGATCGCCGTGCCCACGCTGGTGCTGGCGGGAGAACTCGACCGCCCCGAGTACGCGAACAGTGGCCGGTACCTCGAGCGCAAGATGCCCGATGCCCGGCTGCAGGTCATCCCCGGCGGCGAGCACAACATGCAGGAGACCCACGCAGCCGAGGTGTCGGCGGCGATCGAGCAGTTCGTGGAGCGCGCCGTCAGTCGTTGATGGCGCTGTAGACCAGACTGCGCAGCTGGCCGCGGAAGTCGAACGTCACCGACGGCATCAACTGGGTGGCGAAGACGACCCACAAGTCCTCCGTCGGGTCGACCCAGAACACCGTGCTGGCCGCGCCGCCCCAGTAGTAGTCGTGCTGCGGCAGTGCGCCGGTCGTGACGTGGTCGATGGTGCTGGCGAAGCCGAGGCCGAACCCCACACCTGCGCTGCCGTACGGGTCGAGCAGTTCCACGTCGAGTGATGCGAGGTCCTTCCCGCCGGGCAGGTGGTTGCGTCGCATGAACTCGAGCGTGCGCGGCCCGATGATGCGGTGGCCGTCCAGTTCCCCGCCACGGCGCAACATCTCGCAGAACCGCGCATAGTCGGCAACGGTGCCGGTGAGCCCGCCGCCACCGCTCACGAACGTGGGGGGCCGCAGGTAGGCGCTCGTGGCCGGGTCATCGAGCAGCGTGGTGGTCTTGTCGGGGTTGCGCTGGTAATTGGCGGCGAAGCGGTGCGCCTTGTCGGCCGTCACCTGGAACGACGTGTCGACCATCTCGAGCGGGTCGAGGATGTGCTCTTGCAGGTACTCGGCGAAGGGTTGCCCGCTGATCTTCTCCACGAGTGCGCCACAGGCGTCGGTGGCCAGCGAGTACTGGTAGGCCGTGCCGGGCTGGAACCGCAGCGGCACCTGGGCCAGCTTGCCCATGAACTCGTCCATGGTGGCGGTGACCCCCACGCTGCGGATCTTGTGCTGGCGGTAGACGGCATCGATCGGGTGCTCGGGCATGCCGACCAGAAGGCTGCCGTAGGTGAGGCCCGCCGTGTGGCTCAGCAGTTGGCGGAACGTGACCGGTCGCTGCGCGGGCTCGGTGACCATCGAGTTCCCCTCGCCCGTCACGTACACCCGGTGCTGGCGCCACTCCGGATAGAAGCGGGCCACCGGTTCGTCGATCTGGAACATGCCGCGCTCGAACAGTTGCATCAGCGCGATCGACGTGAGCGGCTTGGTCATCGAGTAGATGCGGTAGATGGCGTCGTCGCCGGTGGGCACGCCGCGCTCGCGGTCGCGCATGCCGAGCGAAGCGTGGTACGCCACCTTGCCGCGGCGGCCCACGGCCACCTCCGCGCCGGCGATCTTCCCCTTCGAGACGTAGTGCTGGTCGAGATGCTCTGCGATGCGGTGCAGGCGACCTGCGTCGAATCCGGTCCCGGTGATGTCGACGTCCATGCGATTCCCCCTGTGATACTCGGCCCGATGTCGACGAACCCGATGGCGAATGGGGTGCGATTCCGCTGTCCCCACTGCGGGCTGCCGCTCGACGAGGCAGAGCGTACGTGGTCGTGCCCGTCGGGTCACCAGTTCGACCGCGCCCGCGAGGGCTACGTGAACCTGTTGCCGGGCGGCCGGCTGCCGGGCGGGGCCAGCGGTGACAGCGACGAGATGGTGCGGGCCCGTCGGGAGGTGTTCGACGCCGGGTGCTACGAGCCGATCATCGCCGCAGTTGCGGGTGCCGTGCAGCGCCTTGGGGCGGCCAGCGTGCTCGACGCCGGCTGTGGCGAGGGCACCTATCTCGCATGTGCGTGCGCTGCGGGGGCCGATGGGGGCGGCATCGATGTCTCGAAGGCGGCGGTACGCCGCGCCGCCCGTCGGCATGGTCGGCAACGTTGGGCGGTGGCCTCGTCGTACCGGTTGCCGTTCGCCGACGGTGTGTTCGATGTGGTGATCAGCGTGTTCTCGCCGCGCCCGTGGGCGGAGTTCCGGCGTGTGCTGGCCCCGGGCGGAGTGGCCGTGGTGGTGACACCGGGTTCGGGTCACCTGCGTGGTCTTGCCGAGATGCTGTACGCCGAGGCGCGGCCGCACGAGCACGATGCGGACGCCCCGCCGGCCGACTCGGTGGAACGGGTGAGGTTCACGGTCGACCTGCACGGCCCGGTGCTGAGGCGTTCGCTGCTGGAGATGACGCCCTACTGGTGGAGTGCCACACCCGAGCTACGTGAACGCGTGGAGCGCAACCTGAGGTCGGTGCAGGCCGACACGGTGCTGACCGTGGTGCGCCGGGCGGACCTGACGGCGCAGTAGCGGTCAGTTCACCTTCAGGGCGGCGCTGAAGACCTTCTTGGGCTTCAGTTCCTGTGCGATACGCGTGGCGATGGCCTGGAACGCCTTGGCGCTCTCGCTGTCGGGCTCGGCGACGGTGATGGGGTTCCCGTCGTCGCCGCCCTCGCGCAGCGCCTGCACCAGCGGCAGTTGGCCCAGCAGCGGCACCTCGAGCTCGTCGGCCAGTTCCTGTCCGCCGCCGGAACCGAAGATCTCGTAGCGCTTGCCATCGTCGCCGGTGAACCAGCTCATGTTCTCGATGACGCCCTTCACGGGCAGGTTCACCTTCTGCGCCATGGCGGCCGACAGACGCGCCACCTTCTGCGCCGCCGGCTGCGGCGTGGTGACCACGTACACCTCGCCCCGCGGCAGGTACTGGCTGAGGCTGAGGGCGATGTCGCCGGTGCCGGGCGGCATGTCGATGAGCAGGAAGTCGGGTTCGTCCCAGAAGACGTCGGCCAGGAACTGCTCGAGCGCCTTGTGCAGCATGGGGCCACGCCAGATGACGGCCTGGCCCTCCGGCACGA
>JBJTXX010000497.1:0-5120 GCA_046082485.1 Actinomycetota bacterium | reverse complement strand
CGGCCTCGGTGAGCGGTGCGGGCAGGTCGAGGCGGGCGTTGATCTGCTGCAGCAGGAACTGGCGGTCCTCGGCGGTGACCTCGGTGACCGGGTGGTCGACGCGGGTGTCGGTGGTGCCGATGACCGAGCGCCGCCCCATCGGGATGACGTAGAACAGGCGCTGGGTGTCGTCGAAGAACGCCAGCACGCGGTGGTGGTTCGCGGTGGTGAGACGAGGCACCACGAGGTGGATGCCCTTCGAGTAGACGATGCGGTGGTCGGTGGTGGAACCCCAGCCGTTGTTGAGGTCGTCGACGAAGGGGCCGGCCGCGTTGATGATGATCCGCGCCGAGGTGGTGTAGGTCGCGCCCGAGTCCGTGTCGCGCAGTTCGGCCCGCCACATGTCGCCGTCGCGTCTGGCGCCCACCAACTCCACGTAGTTGGCGGCCGAGGCGCCGGCTTCCATCGCCGAGCGCACGAACGAGAATACGAAGCGGGCGTCGTTGTCGATGAGGTACGCGTCGCGGTACTCGATGCCACCGCGCACGTTGCGGGTGTCGATGACCGGTTCCTCGGTCTCGATGGTCTCGCGGCGCAGCACCCTCGGCCAGCGCGTGCCGAACTGGCCGATCGCCCAGTAGGCCCAGGCGCCGAGGCCGGCGAACCATGGTGCATACGGACTGGTCTGGTCGAGGCTGGCGAGGAACCCGATCTCCTTGATGTTGTCGGGGTACGACTTCATCAGCCGGTTGCGCGAACGGCACAGCTTGAACACGAGCGGCAGCTCGTAGTTCTCGAGGTACTTGAACCCGCCCCACACCAGGTTCGACGACTCCTGGCTGGTGAACGAGCCGAAGTCGCCGCGGTCGATGAGCGCCACCGAGGCACCCCGGCCGGCGATGGCTGCCGCCGACACCGCGCCGTTGATGCCCCCACCCACCACGAGCACGTCGAACGTGCCGCCGTCGATGCGCTGCAGGTGAGCGGTGCGCAGGGCCATGACCGCAGCGTACCGGCGCGCCGTCCCGTGGCGCCGACCCCCGAGGTGCCAGAGTGGACACATGTCGTTCTGGCACTTCGTCGCCATCCTGCTCGCCGGCACCGCGGCCGGCACCATCAACACGGTGGTCGGTTCGGGTTCGCTGGTCACCTTCCCCACGCTGGTGGCGCTGGGCTATCCGCCCCTGCTGGCGAACGTGTCGAACAACATCGGCCTGGTGCCCGGCTCGGTCTCTGGCGTGTACGGCTACCGACGGGAGTTACGCGGGCAGGCGGCGCGGCTGGCCCGACTGGTGCCGTCGTCGCTGGTCGGGGGCCTCGCCGGGTCGCTGTTGCTGCTGGCGCTGCCGAGCACGGTGTTCAAGCGGGTGGTGGTGGTGCTCATCGTCGTGGCGCTGGTGCTGGTGGTGCTGCAGCCGAAGGTGTCGAAGGCACTGGCGGCGCGACGAGCCGAGGGTGGCCACGGCCACCGCGACGTCACGCCGGTGCTGATGGGGCTGGTGGCGGCGGCCGGTGTCTACGGCGGCTACTTCGGCGCCGCACAGGGCATCATCCTGATCTCGCTGCTCGGCATCTTCCTCGACGACCACCTGCAGCGGCTGAATGCCTGCAAGAACGTGCTGGCCGGCACCGTGAACGCGGTGGCGTCGGTGGTGTTCATCGCCAGCACCAGCATCGACTGGAAGGTCGTGGGCACCATCGCCCTCGGCTCGACGATCGGCGGCCAGATCGGTGCCACGGTGGGTCGCAGGCTCGACCCGCGGGTGCTGCGGGCAGTGATCGTGGTCGTGGGCCTGTCGGCGCTCATCAGGCTGCTGTAGGGCACCGGCTACGGTCACGGCCGTGGAACTTCACGTGCGCAAGGTGGTCTCGGTGATCGAGACGGTCAGGACGGAACAGGGGCAGCCGGTCGGCGGCCTGCACCGCAAGGTGGCGACCGGGGTGGTGTTCACCAACCCGTATGCAGGGATTCATGTGGCCGATCTGACCGAGATGGAGTCGGCCGGCGCCCAACTGGGGGCCGTGCTGGTGGAGGAAGCCCTGGCGGCGCTGGGTGCCCCCGTCGAGCAGGTGAGCGCCTACGGCAAGGCCGCCGTGGTGGGCACGAACGGCGAGATCGAACACGCGGCAGCGCTGATCCACCCGAAGTTCGGTGCCCCGGTGCGGGCGGCGCTGGGCAAGGGCCCGGCCATCATCCCCTCCACCAAGCTGCTGGGTGGCCCGGGAACTCGCATCACCGTGCCGCTCACGAACTGCAGCGACATCTGGGTGTTCGACGACATGGACGCCATCGCCATCAGCGTCGACGACTCGCCGCGCCCCGACGAAATCCTCGCCGTGCTGGGCCTCGCCGTCGGTGGCCGCCCCCTCGCCCGCATCGGCAAGCCGGCATGAGTGGCTTCAAGGCCGTCATCCTGCTGCGGCGTCGCGACGACATGACGCCCGAGCAGTTCCGCCAATGGTGGCTGCACGAGCACGCACCGCTGGCGGCGCAACTGCCGGGCGTGCGCCGCATCGTGTTCAACGCAGCAGCCGACAACGACGACGTCGACGGTGTCTCGGAGTTGTGGTTCGACAGCGAGCAGGACTTCCTCGACGCCTATGCCACCGACCTCGGCAAGAGCGTGGCCGCCGACTCGATGGCGCACGTGCGCGGCCGCACCCGCCTGTTCGTCACCGAGCACGTGGTGGTCGAGGGGTGACCCAGCGGGTGGTGATCACGGCTGCGGCCACGGGCATCGGCCGCGTGGTGGCGGAGGCGTTCGTGGCCCAGGGCGCCCGTGTGCACCTGTGCGACGTGAACGACGCGGCGCTCGCAGAGGTGTCGGCCGTCTCCCCGCTGATCACCGCGAGCCGGGTCGACCTCGCCGACGCGGACGCTCTCGACGCCTGGCTGCAGCGGTCGATCGCCGACCTCGGGGGAGTCGACGTGCTGGTGAACAACGCCGGCACGAAGGGCCCCACGGCATACGTGGAGGATGTGCAGCCCGACGAGTGGCGCGCCTGCCTGGCCGTGGGCCTCGACACGCAGTACCTGTGCGCCCGACGCGTGGCGCCGGTCATGAAGGCCCAGCGCAGCGGCAGCATCATCAACATGTCGTCGATGGCCGGCGTCTACGGCTACGGCATGCGCACGCCCTACGCGGCCGTGAAGTGGGCGGTCATCGGTCTCACCAAGTCACTGGCGATCGAGTTGGGCCCGCACGACGTGCGCTGCAACGCCATCTGCCCCGGCTCGGTGGCCGGTTCGCGCATGGACAGCGTCATCGACGCCGAGGCGGCGCACCGCGGCGTCGACCGGACGGTGGTGATGACCGAGTACGTGGGCGGACAGTCGATCAAGCGGTTCGTGGAGCCGCAGGAGATCGCCGACCTGTGCCTGTTCCTGGCCTCACCCGCCTCGCGGATGATCAGCGGCCAGGCCATCGGCCTCGACGGCAACACCGAGACCTACCACCTCTGAGATCGTTTTGCGGCACCGTCGCGGCTACCGTCGGGCCAGAGCACAGAGCGAGGAGGCCCGTCGTGGTTGGTGGTGCGTTGAAGTCGGCGTCCATGGATGATTTCGACCTGCGGATGTCGGACAAGGTGCGGCCGTTGTACGAGGCGGTGCGTGATTTCATCCGTGATGAGGTGGATCCGATTTCGGCGGAGTTCCATCGTCTGGGTGCGGGGCGTGCGGATCGTTGGTCGTGGGCGCCGGGTCAGTTGGAGTTGTTGGATGGCGTGAAGGCCAAGGCGAAGGCGCAGGGGTTGTGGAACTTCTTCCTGCCGAACGCGGAGACGGGTGAGGGCCTGTCGAACCTGGACTACGCGTACATCGCGGCGGAGTTGGGGAAGAACCGGTTGGCGAGTGAGTGCCTGAACTGTTCGGCACCTGACACCGGGAACATGGAGGTGCTCGAGCGTGTGGGCACCGCGGAGCAGAAGCAGCGGTGGCTGGAGCCGTTGTTGAACGGTGAGATCCGTTCGGCGTACGTGATGACCGAGCCGTTCGTGATGTCGTCGGATGCCAAGCAGTTGGCGACGAGCGGGGTGCTCGATGGTGACGAGTGGGTGATCAACGGGTCGAAGTTCTATGCGTCGGGTGCGGGTGACCCGCGTTGCAAGATCATGATCGTGATGGTGCGCACCAACCCGGAGGCCGACACCTACAAGCAGCACTCGCAGATCCTGGTGCCCAAGGACACCCCGGGTGTGGAGATCGTGGAGGGCATGCAGGTGTTCGGTTCGGATGACGCACCGCACGGCCACATGCACATCCGCTTCACCGATGTGCGGGTTCCGGCGTCGAACGCGTTGTGGGGGGCGGGTAAGGGGTTCGAGATCTCGCAGTTGCGTCTCGGACCGGGCCGTATTCATCACTGCATGCGTTCGATCGGCGTGGCCGAGAAGGCGATCGAGATGATGGTCGACCGTGGTATGAGCCGTGAGGGGTTCGGGAAGAAGTTGATCAATCTCGGCAAGAACATGGAGGTGTTGTCCCGGGCTCGTATCGAGGTGGAGGCGATGCGTCTCATGGTGTTGCGTGCCGCGAAGGCGATGGACACGTTGGGGAACGCGGAGGCGCGCGTGTGGGTGTCGGCGGTGAAGGCGATGGTGCCCGAGAAGTGCTGCGACATCATCGACGAGTGCATCCAGATGCATGGTGCGGCGGGTATCTCGCAGTGGTTCCCGCTGTCGGACATGTATCACTCGCAGCGCACGCTGCGACTCGCCGACGGCCCCGACGAGGTGCACCACACCGTCGTCGCCCGCGCCGAGGTCAAGACCCGCGAAGCCGAGAGGGCTGCGGGCCTCGCCGCCGACCACATCGCCAAGGGTCGACTGTTCACCGGACCCTGATCAGCGGCCAGGGCGTTGGGTGACGGCGCCGATCGCCGCCAATGCCGGCACGATGAGGATGGCCCAGCGCAACCCGACCACGTCGGCGAGCGCACCCATCACCAGTGGCCCCAGCGTGACCGCCGCGCCCGAGGCGAGCGCGCAGAACGCCCCGAGCGCCACCGAGTCCAGTCGGTGGCCAGCCTTCGCGTAGAACGCGTCGACGGTCAGTGGGTACAGCGGGCTGCCGCCGATGCCCACGACCGCGAGCGCCAGCACCTTTGCGGGCAGCCCGGGAGCGAAGCACATCGCCGTGG
>JBJTXX010000496.1:0-792 GCA_046082485.1 Actinomycetota bacterium | reverse complement strand
CCGAGTACCAGGACGACGAGGGCGAGGCCCAGCGCGACGACGAGCACTTCGCGCACGTCGCGGCCTGGGAATGGACGGGTGATCCCATGCAGTCCACTCGGAACGTCGAGGAACTCGAGTTCGAGACCATTCATCTCGCGAAGCGGAGCTACAAGTTAGCACACACCTGACGAACCTCACGCTCAAGGTCTGGCGCCAGGACGGCCCGAACGGCCAAGGCCACTTCGAGAGCTACCACATCCCCTCGATCAGCGACGAGGCCTCGTTCCTCGAGATGCTCGACGTGCTGAACGAGCAATTGATCGCTGCCGGCAAGGAAGCGGTGGTGTTCGACCACGACTGCCGCGAGGGCATCTGCGGCACGTGTTCCCTGATGATCGATGGCCAGGCACACGGCCCCCAGCGCGGCACGGCCTCCTGCCAGTTGCACATGCGCAAGTTCCAGAGCAACCAGGAGATCGTGATCGAGCCCTGGCGTGCCACGGCATTCCCGATCATCAAGGACCTCATGGTCGACCGGTCGGCGTTCGACCGCATCATCGAGGCGGGCGGCTTCATCACCGCACCCACCGGCGGTGCACCCGACGCGAACCTGATCCCGGTTCCCAAGCCGGTGGCCGACGCTGCCATGGACGCAGCGGCGTGCATCGGTTGCGGGGCGTGCGTGGCGGCGTGCCCGAATGGTGCCGCCAACCTGTTCACTGCCGCGAAGATCACCCACCTCAACGTGCTGCCCCAGGGTCAGGCCGAGCGCTACAAGCGCGTCGAGGCGATGGTGGAGACCATGGACAG
>JBJTXX010000495.1:0-1827 GCA_046082485.1 Actinomycetota bacterium | reverse complement strand
CCGATGTGGAACGTGTCGCCCCCAGCGACGGGTAAATGTAAGCACAAATCATCGTTGGCAGGCAACGGATGATCACGAGGGCTGTCGGGGCCCTCGGGTCGCGTCGAGCACGGCCGCGTATGCGCTGGGGTCGATGACGGCGTCGATCAACGCAGGGCCCCCCTGCTCGAGCGCGTCGAGCAATGCGGCGCGGAAGCTCTCGCTGTCGTCGACGCGGAATCCTGGGACGCCGAGCGCACCGGCTGCGGCGGCGAAATCGGTGCGCAGGTAGTTCACCGCGTGCTCGCCTCCGTGGCCGTGGGGTGCCTGCTTCGCAGCGATGAGGCTCAGCGACGCGTCGTCGAAGACCACCACGATCACCTGCAGCCAGCGCCGCGCGAGGGTCTCGAGTTCGGCCAGCGCCATTCCCAGGCCGCCGTCGCCGGTGAAGCAGAGCACCGTGGTTCCAGAGTGCACCTCCGCTGCAGCGATGGCTGCCGGCAGGGCGAAGCCCATGGTCGCCAAGCCGCTGGAGATCAGCAGTCTGCACGGGTGCTCGACCGACCACAGGGGCATTGTGACGAGCATGTGGGCGCCCGCATCGACGGTCGCGATCGTGTCGTGGGGCGCCACCTCGCGGGCGATGGTGACGATGTCCTGCGGCACGATGGCCGAGGGCATCGCCGGCCGCGCCGCCAGGATCTCGGCACGGGCGCGGCGATGGTG
Organism: Actinomycetota bacterium; assembly: GCA_046082485.1. GTDB lineage: Bacteria > Actinomycetota > Acidimicrobiia > Acidimicrobiales > Ilumatobacteraceae > UBA668. Next base: position 1,122 of record JBJTXX010000495.1, on the reverse strand, counting down.
CAGTGCGGCGGTACCCGCCGGCCATTCGGAACGGAGCACCGTGATGGTGGTCGCCAACAGGGCGCTCAGGTCCCCCACGACCTCGGCCGCCAGTCGGGTGGAGAACCACGTGCTGTCGTCGATGGCCCAACTGCCCAACAGCACCACCGGCGCCTCGTACGTCCACGGAGACGGAATCAACTCGACGGGGTCGAGGCCCACACCGATGATCAGGTCGGCTTCGTCGAGCAGTGGCGACTCGATGGTGGCGCCGGTGGCGACGCCGGCGCACCAGGGTGCGGAGTCGGCCACCATGCCCCTTGCCTTGTAGGTGCACAGGACGGGGACCGAGCAACGCTGGCCGATGTCGGCGAGCAGTGACGCCACTCGTTGCCGCGCCGTCGGTGGCCGTGCCACCGCCCCCACGCCCACCACCAGCACCAGCCGCCTCGAACCTGCGAGCAGTTGCTGCCAGGGGGCACCCTCGCCGCTGGTGACCTCGCCGGCGCGGTCGCCGCCTTCATCGGCGTGGCCTCCCGGGTGGCTGGCGTCGATGTCGACATGCACCGGTCCCGGCCGCCCGCTGGTGGCGAGGGCCACGACACCGGCGGCACACGACGGGTCGGACAGTTGCACGGACTCCTTCGTGACGCTGCGCATCAGGTCGTGCTGGTCGAGTCGCTGGTGTGACACTCGGGCGGCATCGCCGTGGGCCACGCAGTCCGTCACGACGACCATCGGCTGACGGTCCAGCAGTGCCTGGGCTGCGCCGTTCACTGCGCTGGCGGCGCCGGGCCCGCGGGTGGCGAGGCACGTCCCGGGCGCGCCGGTCAGCTCGCCCGCCACGCCGGCCATGATGGCCGCAGCTGTCTCGGTGTGGGTGAGCACGAACTGCATTCCCGCCTCGACGGCCGCGCCCACGACATCGAGGTTCGAGCCGCCCCCGGGCACGCCGAAGACATGTGTGGTGCCGGCCTCGTGGAGTGCGGCGACCAGGGCGCGGGCAAGATCGCGGTTGGTCGAGCGACTGGTCACGACTGGTTCGACCTCATCTGGAATCGGTAGGTGTAGCGGGAGGGGTTGAAGTAGTTGATCGCCAGTTCGATGTACTCGCCGGCGTGGTCGAAGTACAGACGGTCGATG